>JBAVTL010000692.1:0-2297 GCA_049696175.1 Anaeromyxobacteraceae bacterium | reverse complement strand
GATCTCGCGCGCGTGCGCGACAAGCTCGACCAGGCCCGGCGCGCCGACTACTTCACCATCCTCGGCGTGGCGCGGGGCTGCACGCCGCACGACGTCCGGGACGCGGCCGACCGGCTGCTCGCCGAGTTCGACCCTCGCCGGTTCACCGGCCGCGCCGACGACGACCTGGTCTCGAGGCTCGAGGAGATCCGCAGCGTGCTCCAGGACGCGCGGGAGGTGCTCGCGGACGACGCGCTCCGCGAGGCCTACGTCGCGGGGCTCTGAGCGACCGGGAATGGTTCCTCCTCCCCCACCGGGGGAGAGACCGGGGAGAGGTGGCGGCGCCGCTTGCCGTCCGCGGGGCTGCGCGGCGGTCCAGGCTGCGCGCGACCTACTGGCGCGTTAGATTCCTCTGGAGCTAAATTGAGCCCCCTCATGGTCCGCGACATCGTCATCTGGCCCGATCCGATCCTGAAGAAGCGCTGTGCGCCCGTGGCGCGCGTCGACGACGAGATCCGTCGACTCCTCGACGACATGGCCGAGACCATGTACGCGGCCGACGGCGTCGGCCTCGCCGCGCCGCAGGTAGGGGTGTCGAAGCGCATCGTGGTGATCGACACCTCGCCCAGGCAGGAAGGGCAGCGGCTCCTCCACCTCGTCAACCCCGAGATCGTCAGAGCCGAGGGGGAGACGACGTACACCGAGGGCTGCCTCTCCGTCCCGGGTGAGGCCGAGGACGTCGAGCGCGCCGCGAAGGTCTGGGTCCGTGCGCTAGACCGCGACGGCAAGCCGATCGAGGTCGAGGGCGACGGGCTCCTCGCCATCGCGCTCCAGCACGAGCTCGACCACCTCGACGGCGTCCTCTTCGTCGACCACCTCTCCAGCCTCAAGCGCGAGCTCATCCGCAAGCGCATGAAGAAGCTGAAGGCCGAGCGCGCCTCCGAGACGGCCGAAGAGGTGCGCGGCGCCAGGGAGCACGAGTCGGCGCTCTAGCGCCGGCTCGCTCGCGCCCCCTCCCCAGCCGCGTCCCCCTCCCCGGACGAGGCAACGTTCACGGTTAACGGTTAACGCTTATTGGTCTTCTGCCCCGTGTCCTTTCACGCAGGGTCACGCCTCACCCTGAGGCGACGCGCCCGTGTGCGCCGGCGCCCCAGCGTCTTCGCCAACTTGCGCTCGGCGTGAGTGCCCGCTGAGCGGGCACTCCTCTTGCTCCTCTCCGTGTGCTTCAGCCAAGAGCGCGGTGGGACGACTCGCCTCGACTTCGGGCGGGGAGCCCTCCGCCTTGCCCGTGGAGATTCCCCAACATGGAGAAGGAACAGCTCGGCAGAAGGAACATGATCGCGCGCGCCGGCCTCGCGGTCGGCGGCCTCGTCACGCTCGGGTCGCTCCCTGGGTGCGGCAGCGACGACAAGAGCAGCACCACGACCCCGCCCCCACCCCCGCCCCCGGCCACCCCTCTGGCGACTGACTTCCCGTACGACCAGCACATCGCCGCCGGCTACCAGCTCGACAAGGCCATCGTCCAGGAGGCGGCCTACCACGCCTACTACGCCGGCGGCTGCTGCCACGGCTCCTTCAGCGCGCTCCTCGACCACCTCGCGTCGACCGTCGGCGCGCCGTTCACCCTCCTGCCCCGCGACTTCGGCAAGTTCGGCAAGGGCGGCATCGACGGCTACGGCAGCATCTGCGGCTCGCTGCTGGGGGCGGAGATGATCGTCAACATGATCGCCACCGACGCGGCAGCCAGGCAGAGGATGATCTGGGACCTGATGCGCTGGTACGAGACCAACAAGTTCCCGGCCTACGTCCCGACCACCGTGAACGCGGCCGAGGCGTCCGGCCTCACCAAGGACTTCACGGCCGGCAACATCGCCACCCTGCAGGTCGCCCCCACCTCGCACCTCTGCCACGCCTCGGTCTCGGGGTGGTGCGCGGTCAACGCCGTCACTGCCACCAGCAAGGACAAGCTGGCCCGCTGCGCCCGCCTGACCGCCGACGTGGCAGGCAAGGCGGTGGAGCTGCTCAACACCTACCTGGCCGCGAACCCGCGCGCCTACCCCACCATCGCCGCGGCCGATCCGAACGGCGCGTGCGACAGCTGCCACACGGGGACCGCGGTCTCCGCCTACCCGCAGGGACCCTCGGTCGCGTCGGACATGACCTGCGTCTCCTGCCACGGGGACAAGGTGAGCGGCCACCCGGTCGCTCCCCCTCCGTAGCGCGCGCGAAGGCCGACGGCAGCTCCTGGGAGCCCGGCACCCGCCGGGCTCCACTTCGTCTCAGGGGGCGCCGAGGGCGCCTCAGCGGCGACGCGCCCC
>JBAVTL010000691.1:0-5041 GCA_049696175.1 Anaeromyxobacteraceae bacterium | reverse complement strand
CTCCGCGGGAGCAGGGCGGGGCCGCTCTTCTTCGCCGCGTTCGCCGCGACGGCGCTGGCGGGCGCGCTGCTGGGGAGGCTGCGATGAGGCTCCCCTCCCTGGTGCTCGCGCGCGTCTTCTGGCGCTGCCTCTTCCTCCAGGCGGCGTGGAACCGGCGCGGCATGCAGAACCTCGGCTTCGCCTATGCGATCGACCCGGCGCTGCGGTCCCTCTACGCGGACCCCGCCAGGCGGGCGGAGGCGCTCGGGCGGCACATGCGCTTCTTCAACTGCCACCCCTACATGGCGGCGGCTATCCTGGGCGGGGCCATCCATCACGAGGAGCGCGTCGCCGCGGGAGAGGAGCCCGGCTCGGGGCCGCTCCTGTACAAGCAGACCCTCCAGGGACCGCTCGCGGCGATCGGCGACGGCTTCTTCTGGACCGCCCTGCGACCGTTCTTCGGCCTCGCGGCCGCCGCCGGCGGCCTGGTCTTCGGGTGGCCGGCCGTCGCGGCGGCGCTCGTCGTCTACAACGTCATCCACTTCGCGCTCCGGATCCGGCTCTTCCGCGCCGGCTACGAGCGGGGTGACGGCCTGGTGGGTGAGGTCGCGCGGCTGGAGCTGCCAGTCGTGGCCGGACGGCTGCGCGCCGCCGGCGCGGTGCTGGCCGGGGTCGCGGGGGCGCTCGTCCTCCTCCCGGCGGCGCGCGCCGGAGGGGCCGCCGCCATCCTCACGGCGGTCGCCGTGACCGCGCTCGGCTATCTCCTCCTCTCACGCGGAGTCCACCTCCTCCGGGCGGCCTACGCGGCGGCCCTCGTCGGCACGGGCGTCGCCCTGCTCGCCGCACGCTTCAACTGGAGTCCATGGTGCCCTTGAACGAGCAGACCTTCACGATCGTCAACACGCTGGGGCTGCACGCCCGTGCGGCGGCCCAGCTCGTCCAGACCGCCAACCGGTTCCAGTCGGAGGTGCTGGTCCACAAGGAAGGAGCCCGCGTCAACGGCAAGTCGATCATGGGGGTCCTGACGCTGGCGGCTGCAAAGGGGAGCCGGATCACCGTATCCTGCGAGGGCGCCGACGCGGAGCCGGCGCTCGCCGCGCTGGCGAAGCTCATCGAGGCGGGCTTCGGGGAGACATGAGCCGAGTCGGGACCACCATCCTCGTCGGACTGGCGGCGTCGCCGGGCATCGCCATCGGGCGCTGCTGGACGATCGACCGGCGCCGCGTGCGGACCCCGAAGCGCAAGCTCGGGCCCGAGGAGGTGGAGCCGGAGGTGCTCCGCCTGAAGAACGCGCTCGAGATCTCCGACCTCCAGCTCGCCGACGTCCGCGCCAAGATCACGATCGACCCGGGCTCGGGCGGCACCGACCACACCGCGATCCTCGACATGCACCGGATGATGCTCAAGGACGAGATGCTCGTCCTCGAGGCGCAGCGGCTCATCCGCGAGGAGCGGCTCAACGCCGAGTGGGCGGTCAAGCGGGCGCTCCGCCGGATCAAGGGGGCGTTCCACGAGCAGGCCGACGAGTACTTCAAGGAGCGGCGCGCCGACATCGACTTCGTCGGCGAGCGGATCGTGAAGAACCTGGTCGGTCAGCCCGTGGACGTGGACGACCTCCCGCCGGAGGGGGCGATCATCGTCGCGCACGACCTGTCGCCCGCCGACACGGCCCTCCTGCTCCACGAGCGGAAGATCGGTGGCTTCGTCACCGACGTCGGCACCAAGACCTCGCACACCGCCATCGTCGCCCGCGCGCTGGAGCTGCCCGCGGTCGTCGGGGTGGGGCGCGTCTCCGCGCTCGCCGAGCGCGGCGACTGGGTCGTGGTGGACGGCGGCCGGGGGACGGTCGTCATCAACCCGACCCCCGAGGAGCGGACCGGGTACCAGGACGCCCGCGAGCGCTACCTGGCGGAGGAGCGTACGCTCCTCGCCGACAAGGACCTCCCGGCCACGACGCTCGACGGGACGACGGTGCGGCTCGTCGGGAACATCGAGTTCGCGGAGGAGGTGTCGAGCCTCGTCGCGCACGGTGGCGAGGCCGTCGGGCTCTACCGGACGGAGTTCCTCTACCTCCAGCGGGACGAGCTGCCGTCGGAGGAGGAGCAGCTCGACAACTACATCGAGATGCTGGAGGCGCTGAAGCCGCGGCCGGTCACCATCCGCACGTTCGACCTCGGGGGGGACAAGCTCCCCGCCGGCTTCCGCAGCCACGCCGAGAACCCGGCGCTGGGGCTGCGCGCCATCCGCTACTGCCTGCGCCAGCCGGAGATGTTCCGGGCGCAGCTGCGCGCGCTGCTCCGCGCCGCGCCGCACGGCAACCTCCGCATCATGTTCCCCATGATCTCGGGGATCGTGGAGCTGCGCGCGGCGAAGCGGGCCCTCTACGAGGCGCGGGACGAGCTGGTGAAGGAGGGGCACGAGGTGGACGTGCCCTCGATCGGCATCATGATCGAGCTCCCCTCGGCGGCGATGGTGGCCGACCGGCTGTCGCGCGAGTGCGACTTCTTCTCGATCGGGACCAACGACCTCATCCAGTACACGATCGGGATCGACCGCCAGAACAAGGACGTGGCCTACCTCTACCGCCCGCTCCACCTCGCCGTGCTGCGGATGGTGAAGCTCATCTGCGACGCCGGGCGCGCGGCGGGGATCCCGGTCTCGATGTGCGGGGAGATGGCCGGCGATCCCGTCAACGCGCTGGTCCTCATCGGGCTCGGCGTCACCGAGCTCTCGATGAACGGCCCGTCCATCCCGTTCGTGAAGCGGGTGGTGCGCGCGGCGCGCGCGTCGGACGCGCAGGCGCTCGTGGACCGGCTCCTCGCCCTCACCGCCGCCGACGAGATCGAGCGCGAGGTGAGGAGCGAGATGGCGCGCCGCTTCCCGTGGCTCGTCAGCGAGGAGCCGCTCGCCGGGCCCGGCGGCGCCTGACGCTGGGCGGAAACGTGCGCTGACGCCACACCCGGCGCCGCCCGTCGTCCCGCGAGTTGACACCGGTGTACGGGGCCGCTTTATTGGCGCCCTTCCAGCCAAGGGAGCGCCCTGCGATGACCGCCACCGACTACCTCTTCACCTCCGAGTCCGTCACCGAGGGCCATCCGGACAAGATGGCGGACCAGATCTCGGACGCCGTGCTCGACGCGATCCTGAAGCAGGATCCGAAGGGCCGGGTGGCCTGCGAGACGCTCCTCAAGACCGGCTTCGTCATGATCGCCGGCGAGATCACCACCACCGCGAAGCTCGACTACTCGAAGCTGGCGCGCGAGGCGGTGAAGCGGATCGGCTACGTCGACAGCGCGATGGGCTTCGACGGGAACACCTGCGGTGTGCTCGTGGCGGTGGACCAGCAGTCGCCCGACATCGCGCAGGGGGTGGACACCGGCGGCGCCGGCGACCAGGGGATGATGTTCGGCTACGCGTGCGACGAGACGCCGGCGCTGATGCCCGCGCCGATCCAGTACGCCCACGCGGTCACGCGCCAGCTCGCCAAGGCGCGCCGCGACGGGCTCGACTTCCTCCGCCCCGACGGCAAGTCGCAGGTCACCGTCGAGTACCGCGACCGCAAGCCGGTCCGGATCGACACCGTGGTCGTCTCCACCCAGCACTCCGAGGCCGTCTCCTCGAAGAAGCTGGCCGAGGCGGTGATGGAGGAGGTCATCCTCGCGTCGCTGCCCAAGAAGCTGCTCGACAAGAAGACGAAGTTCCACATCAACCCGACCGGCCGCTTCGTCGTCGGCGGGCCGATGGGCGACACCGGCGTCACCGGGCGCAAGATCATCGTCGACACCTACGGCGGCATGGGGCGCCACGGCGGCGGCGCGTTCTCCGGCAAGGATCCGTCGAAGGTCGATCGCTCGGCGGCGTACATGGGGCGCTACATCGCCAAGAACGTCGTGGCGGCCCGCCTCGCGACCCGCTGCGAGGTGCAGGTCGCCTACGCCATCGGCGTCGCCGACCCGGTCTCGGTGATGGTCGACACCTTCGGCACCGGCGTCGTGGCCGAGGAGACGATCGCCACGGCCATCCGCAAGGTCTTCGGGCTCAAGCCCCGCGAGATCACCGCTGGGCTCGACCTCCTCCGGCCGATCTACGAGAAGACCGCCGCCTACGGTCACTTCGGCCGCTCCGAGAAGTCCTTCACCTGGGAGCGGACCGACAAGGCCGAGGCGCTCGCCGCGGCCGCAGGGCTGAAGAGGAAGAAGTAGCAGCCCGCGCCGCCGTCGCCGCACCGAGGGGGCCCGCCGCGAGGCGGGCCTCGTCGTCTTCGGGCCGGCGCATCCGCGCCCGCGCGAGCGGAACGCCAAGGGGGGACCCTCCGCGCCGGGGCCTTGATCCCCGAGGCGGCGGTGATGTATCCGTTCACCCGGATATAGCGATGAAAGCCCGCTCCGCCGCGAAGTCCGCCCCGCCCCGCCCCGACGCCCTCCTGGGCTGGATGGCGAGCCTCGCCGACGCGACGCGGGTGCGGCTCCTGCGGCTGCTCGACCGCGAGGAGCTCTCCGTGCAGGAGCTGTGCGAGGTGCTGAGGCTCCCGCAGTCCACCGTGAGCCGGCACCTCAAGACCCTCGCCGACCAGGGCTGGCTCGGTTCCCGGCGGCACGGGACGCAGAGCCTCTACCGGCTCGCCGACGCGCTCGACGCCGGGGCGCGCCGGCTCTGGAAGCTCGCGCGCGCGGAGACCGGCGGGTGGGCGGTCAGCGAGCAGGACGACCTCAGGCTGGAGGCGAGGCTGCTCGCCCGCCGCGAGGGGGCGCAGGGGTTCTTCGCGGGCGCCGCCGGCGACTGGGACAAGCTGCGCGCCGACCTCTACGGCGACGCCTTCACCCGGGCGGCGCTCCTCGCGCTCCTGCCGAGCGACTGGACGGTCGCGGACCTCGGCTGCGGCACGGGTGCGCTCGCCGCCGAGCTCGCGGGCGCGGTCGCGCGCGTCTTCGCGGTGGATCAGTCGGCCGCCATGCTCCGCGCCGCGCGGCGCCGCTGCGAGGGGCACCTCAACGTGGAGCTGCACCGCGCCGACCTCGAGGCGCTGCCGCTCGCGGACCGCACCTGCGACGCGGCCCTCGCC
>JBAVTL010000690.1:0-1948 GCA_049696175.1 Anaeromyxobacteraceae bacterium | reverse complement strand
CCGCAGGCTCGCGAGCGCCTGCAGCACCGTGGCGCGCAGCGCCTCGTCGTCCGAGTCCACGGCCGCGAGGAGGGCAGCGATCGCGTCGCCGCCCACGATGCGCCCCAGGGCATCCGCCGCGGCGGCTCGCACGTTCGGGTCCGCATCCGCGAGCCGCGCCACGAGCGCGGGCAGCGCGCGACGATCGGCGATCACCCCGAGGACCCCGGCCGCGGCCTGGCGAAGCTCCCCGCTCTCCGACTGGAGCAGCTCGACGAGCCCGGGCAGGGCGGGCCTGCCGATGCGCCCCAGCGCCCTGGCGGCCGCCTCGCGCTCACCGATCCCGCCGCCTCCCACGAGCCGCTCGAACAGGAGCGGCAGGGTGGGCGACGGATCGTCGAGGGCGGTCAGCCGCTCGACCGCCGCGGCCCTCACCCGCCAGCTCTGGTCGGAGAGCCTCTCGACGAGCGCGGCGCGCTCCTCCAGCCGGGAGGGATCGAGGAGCGGGACCGCCCGGTAGCGGGTCTCCTCGTCTGGATGCGCGGCCCGGGCGAGCCGCTCTGAGTCGAACGGTGTGTCGCTCATGCTTCCCTGGCCGCCTCCGCCTGCGCGCGCGCCGCAGCCGCCTCTCCGGGCCGCTCGCTCTCCAGCAGCGCCCTGACGTTGAGGAGCAGCCGCAGGCGGCCGGTCCCGCGCCGCGCGCCCGGCTGGAGCTCTCGCGCGGGCGCCGCCTCCCCTCCACACACCCCCAGGAAGAACCGCGGTGCGCCCCCCTCAGCGAACGTGGGCGCTGGTCGGATCTCCGAGCGCGCCAGCCGCACCACCTCGGTCACCTCGTCCACGATGAGCGCCAGTCGCCGCCCACCGATCCGGACCACCAGGAACTTGGTCTTGCGGGTCGGCTCCAGCGCCGGAAGTCCGAACCGCTTCCGGACGTCTACCACCGGGATGACCTCGGACCGCAGCCGGACGACCCCTTCGATGAACCGCGGCGCTCGCGGGACCGGCGTGACGGGCTGCGGGTTGACGATCTCCCTCACCCGCATGATGTCCACGGCGTAGTCCTCGCCACCGACCCGGAAGGTGCAGAGCTCCACCCGCTCCCCGCCGCCAGCACCGTCTCCCATGGCGGTCACGGCCCCTCCGCGGCGTGGTTGCGCCGCAGCAAGGTGCTCGCGTCCACGAGCATGAAGAGCCGATCGCGCCACCGCCCGATGCCCGTGACGCAGTCGGACGCCGCGGCAGAGAGCCCCTGCGGGCAGGGCTCGATCGCGCCGCGCGGCAGCCGGACCACGCTCGCGACGTCGTCGACGAGCACCCCGAGGGGCCCCTCCCCGGTCTCCACGATCACGATGCGCCCGCCCGTCCCCTGCCCCACGGCGACGCCGAGCCGCGCGCGCGCGTCCACGACGGGGACCACCTCACCACGCACCGTCACGACGCCGAGCACGCCGACGGGGGCGCGCGGGACCTCCGTGATGCGGGGAGCCCTCAGGACCTCGCGGACCCGGTCGATGGCGACCGCGAACTCCTCCTTGCCGAGGCGAAAGGTGAGGAACTCGTCGAGCTGCTCTTGACGCTGGGAGACCGGCTCGTCGCCGGCGGAGGCGCCGAGCGTCGGGAAGGCCGCCGCCTCCTCGTCGGGGCGGTAGAAGAACTCGTCGAGCGGGTCCGCGGGGAGCGCCGCGACCTTCGCGGCCGCCGGGAGCAGCGCGCGCGATCCCTGGACGCCGCTGCGTTCCTCCGACGACGCGGGGGTGTCGGGCTGCGCCTCGACCGGAGCCGCCGGGCGCCCTGACGGCGTCGCGTAGGTCTCCGGGTCGGGCTCGACGGGCGGCGGCCCGGATCCCGGCCGCCAGGTGGCGAAGCGTGCGTCGGACGACGCCGTGAGCCCCTGGAAGGGCGCCTCGAGTGGCCCCTCGCGGAAGTCCGGCTCGTTCGGGATCGCGCCGGCCTCGCCCTGTGCGGC
>JBAVTL010000689.1:0-5297 GCA_049696175.1 Anaeromyxobacteraceae bacterium | reverse complement strand
GACGGCCGCGCGGCCGCCGGGGCAGGCACCGGAGTGGCGGCGGAGAGGGCGGCGATCTCCCGCTCCGCCCGCTGCTCCAGCTCCTCCCGCGCCCTCCTCGCGCGGACCTCCTCGTGCATCTTCGCCTTGAAGACGTCGCGGTGGTACGTCCCCTCCTCCTTCTCGCGCACCGACCGGAGCCACATCCGCTCGTACGAGAGGAAGCGCGCGTGGAGGGACTGGAGCCGGAAGCGCAGCGCCGCGTTGCGCGTGAAGGCCTCCTTGATCCGGAGGACCTTCTTCTTCAGCTCGTCGCGCGTCTTGTTCGGCTCGCGCTTCTCGACGCCGAGGAAGTACATCTCGTACTTCACCTTCAGCTCCTCGAGCTCGTACTCGAGGGCGGTGCACTCCTCCGCGATCGCGTCCCGCTGCTTCTGCGCCTTGACGAGCGCGTCCTCGGGCCGCTCGAGGCCGCCCTTCTTCTGCGCGGCGGCGGGCTTCAACGGCGGCTTGATGGGCGGAGGCACGGCCCGATCCTACGGTCGGGCGGGGCGCGGGATCAACGAGTCAATCCGGGCGGGGAGCCCGCGTCAGTCGGCGAGCCGCTCGCGGCGAGCCCGAAGCCCAACGACCCAGACGAGGATGCCGGCCGCGAGGATGAAGATCGACGTCCACTGCCCGGCGCCGAGGCCGAAGTAGACGCCTCTCTCGACGTCGCCGCGGAAGGTCTCGACCACGGTCCTGAGCACGGAGTAGACGAGGAGCCAGACGGCGAGGACCTGGCCGTCGAACCGCTTGCGCGGCCGGACGACGAGGACGAGCAGCAGGAAGATCGCGAGCTCGCCGAACGACTCGTAGAGCTGGGTCGGGTGGAGCGGCAGGGTCGTGGCCAGGTCCGGCGCGATGAAGTCCTCGGGGTGCGCTCGCCCGGCGAAGGTCTGGTACGCGAGCGAGGCGCGCGGGAACTCAGCGAGCCACGGGAGGTGAGTGTGCGCCACCTCGCCCCAACAGCAGCCCGCGCTGAAGCAGCCGAGCCGGCCGAGGAAGTGGCCGAAGGCGACCGAGGGGATGAGCACGTCGGCGTACGGCAGGAAGCCCATCCGGTGGCGCCGCATGTAGAAGAACGCGCCGATCACCGCGCCGATGAAGCCCCCGTAGAAGACCATCCCCGCGGGGAGCAGGAAGCGCGGCCAGCGTCCGACGACGCGCGTCGTCGTGAGCCAGTCGGGGCCGAAGAACTCCTCGTGGTTCACGAGGACGTAGTAGAGGTGCGCCCCGAGGAGCGCCGAGGCGAGGATCCAGAAGGAGAGGTCGGCGACCCGCTCCGGATCGAGCCCCACCTTCGCCGCCTCTCGCTGCGCGAGCACCGCGCCGATGATGAAGGCGCTCGCGACCAGCAGGCCGTAGGTGTGCAGCGGCAGCGTCACGTCGCCGTCGAGGTAGCCACCACGCCAGAGCGCGATCGCGACCGCCGCCAGGATCACCACCGTGACTGCGTCGTCCTTCACTGCGCCGAGGAGGGTGACCTTCTGCCCTTCCTTGCGGCCGCTGTGGACGAAGAACAGGGCGCGCCCGAGCGTCAGCGCGACGAAGGCTGCGACGACGACGAGCTTCGCCCAGGCCGCTGGGATCGTGAGCTGGAAGAGGATTGGGAGCATTTTGGGGGACCGTGACGAGAACCGGCAGGGGCGGTCAGCCCTTCCCGCCGGCCTTCGCTTCCCCCTTCGAGGGGAACGGCTTCAGGAGGAGCATCGCGACGCCGACCACGAGCATCGAGTCGGCGACGTTGAAGGTCGGCCACCGGAGGTCGGGCCGGTTCCACCAGTACCAGTCGATGAAGTCGATGACGTACTGACGGGTCGCGCGATCGACGAAGTTCCCGAGATCCCCGGCCAGCACCAGCGCGAGCGCGACCTGGTGGAAGCGCTGATCCTCCGCGAGCTGGCGGAAGTAGTAGACGACGGCGACCGCGGCGGCACCGGCCGCGACGAGGAAGAGCGCGAGCCGAGGACCGTCGGAGAGGAACCTCCCCAGCCCGAACGCCGCGTTGGGGTTCTCGACGTAGAGCATCCGCCACATGGGCCGGAAGACGTAGTACGGCTCGGTCGCGACCGCCTCGAGGTAGCGGTGCTTCAGGAAGGCGGAGAGCCGGGCGCCGGGCGTCTCGGCGCCCACGCGACCGAACAGGTCCGTCAGCCTCGCGACCGCGAGGTACTTCGTCCACTGGTCGAGCCCCACCCCGACGACGAAGATCGCCGCGAGCAGGGACCACCTGGAGGCGGGGCGCTTCACGCGAGGGCGTCCGCGCACTTGCCGCAGATGGTCGGGTGCGCGGCCTCTCTCCCGATGTCCTCGGCGTAGATCCAGCACCGCTCGCACTTCTGGCCCGGCGCCCGGGCCACCTCGACCGCGAGCGGGCCGTCCGCGAGGACCACCTTGGAGACGATGAAGAGGGCCGGCAGCTCGGCCTTCGCCTCCTCGAGGAGCTTCCGCTGCTCCCCCTCGGCCCGGACCGTCACCATCGCCTCCAGCCCCGACCCGATGAGCTTCGCGCGGCGCGACTCCTCGAGCTTCCCCTGCACCAGCTCGCGGATCTCGAAGAGCCTGCCGTAGCGCGCCTCGAGCGCGTCCGCGTCCTGCGGCCGCTCCCGCGACGGGAGCCCGGCGAGGAAGACCGACTCCGCCGGCTTGCCGGGCAGGAAGGCCCACGCCTCGTGCGCGGTGAAGGAGAGGATGGGGGCGAGCAGCCGCATCACGTCCTGCGAGATGATCCAGAGGGCGGTCTGCGCGCTCCTCCGCGCCTTCCCATCACGCTTCGCGGTGTAGAGCCGGTCCTTCAGGACGTCGAAGTAGATCGACGAGAGCTCCACGGCGCAGAGCTGCATCGTCGCGTGGTAGGCGACGTGGAACTCGTACCCCTCGTAAGCCGCCTTCACCTTCTCGTCCCATGCCGCGAGCCGCCCGAGCGCCCAGCGATCGATCGGCTCCAGCTCGGCGACCGCGACCTGGTCCTTCGCCGGGTCGAACCCGTCGAGGTTGCCGAGCATGTAGCGGAGCGTGTTCCGGATCTTCCGGTACCCCTCCGCGAGCCCGGCCATGATCTCGTCGCCGATCCGCACGTCGTCGCGGTAGTCGGCCGCCGAGACCCAGAGCCGCAGGATGTCGGCGCCGTACTTCTTGATGATCTCCTCTGGCGCCACGGTGTTGCCGATGCTCTTCGACATCGCCTTGCCGTGCGCGTCGAGCACGAAGCCGTGCGTGAGGACCGCCTTGTATGGGGCCTTGCCCTCGATCGCCGCGCTGGTGAGCAGCGACGAGTGGAACCAGCCGCGGTGCTGGTCCGAGCCCTCCAGGTAGAGGTCGACCGGGACGCCGAGCCCGGGGTTCCGGGCGGCGACGGCGGCCCAGCTCACGCCCGAGTCCCACCAGACGTCGAGGATGTCCTGCTCGCGCCGGAAGTCGCCCTTGCCGCACTTCGCGCAGGTGTGGCCCGCGGTGAAGGCCTTGGGCTCGCGCCGGTACCAGGCCTCGATCCCCTCGGCCTCGAAGGCGTCGGCGACCTTCTCCATGATGGCGGGCGAGACGAGCGGCTCGTCGCAGCCCTCGCAGTAGAAGACCGGGATCGGCACGCCCCAGGTCCGCTGGCGCGACAGGCACCAGTCGGGCCGGTTCTCGATCATGTTGTGGATCCGCTCGCGCCCCCAGTGCGGGATCCAGCGGACGCGGTCGATCTCGTCGAGCGCCGTCTTGCGCAGCCCGTTCTTGTCGAGCGACAGGAACCACTGATCGGTCGCCCGGAAGATGACCGGCTTGTGGCACCGCCAGCAGTGCGGGTAGCTGTGCTTGATCTCGGCCTTTGGGTCCGAGAGCAGGTGGCCGCTCGCGTGGAGGTCCGCGACGATCTCGGCGTTGGCCGCCTGGATCTTCATCCCCGCGTACTTGCCGGCCTCCGCCGTGAAGACGCCCGCGCCGTCCACAGGGTTCAGGATCTCGAGCTTGTAGACGAGCCCGACCTGGTAGTCCTCCTGGCCGTGGCCAGGCGCGGTGTGGACGAGGCCGGTGCCGGCCTCGAGCGTCACGTGCTCGCCGAGGATCACCGGCGCCTCGCGCCCCATGAACGGGTGGCGGTAGGTGAGCCCCTCGAGCGCCTTCCCCTCGATGTACGCGAGGATCTTCGACGGGTCGGCCAGGTGCGCCACCGCGCCGACGCCCGCGCCACCGGTCGCCGCCTCGTGGGCGGCGGGGGAGTGGGCCACCGGCGCGTCGCTCGTCGAGAGCTCGGCGGGGGCGCAGTCGGCGAGGAAGCCAACCAGCAGCTCCTTCGCGACGACCACCAGCTCGCCCTTCAGGTCGTAGGCGACGTAGGTGAAGTCAGGGTGCGCCGAGATCGCGAGGTTCGCGGGGAGCGTCCACGGCGTGGTCGTCCAGATGACGAGCTTCGCCTTCCTGCCGGCGAGCTTCGGATCCGGCAGCGGCTTCGTCAGCTCGAAGGCGACGTAGATCGACGGCGAGGTGTGATCCTCGTACTCGACCTCGGCCTCGGCGAGCGCCGTCCGGTCGGTCGTGCACCAGTAGACCGGCTTCTTGCCGCGGTAGAGGAAGCCGCGCTCCGCGGCGCGGGCGAGCGCCCGGACGGTGTCCGCCTCGTAGCCCTTCGCCATCGTCTCGTACGGCGCGTCCCATCTGCCGAAGACGCCGAGCCGCTTGAAGGAGGTCCGCTGCTTGTCGATCCACTTCCGCGCGTACTGGCGGCAGGCCTCGATGATCGCGGGCCGATCCATCTCGCGCTTCTTCGAGCCGAGCTCCTTGTCGACCTTCAGCTCGATCGGCAGCCCGTGGCAGTCCCAGCCGGGGACGTAGTCGGCCGCCTCCCCCTTCTGGTTCCGGTACTTGACGATGATGTCCTTGAGGATCTTGTTGAGCGCGTGGCCGATGTGGATGTCGCCGTTGGCGTACGGCGGCCCGTCGTGCAGCACGAACTTCTTCGCGCCGGGTCGGGCGGCGTTCTGGGCCAGGACCTGCTGGTAGATCCCCTCCGCTTCCCAGGCGCGCTGGATCTCGGGCTCCCGCTGGGCCAGGTTGGCCTTCATGGGAAAGTCGGTCTTGGGGAGATGGATCGTATCCTTGTAGTCCACGCTTGTGTCCTTGGAAGGTGAGCGGTTCTAGCAGCCCGGGGGGCCTTCGGGCTACCCTCCCCGCTGTCCAGATGGCGAGCGCGAAGCGGCGAGCGGTGAAGCGGGCGGGGCCCGCGCGGCGGCCGGCCACGCGCCGTGCCGCCTCGGTTCCGGCGCTGATCATCCTCTCCCGCAACGCCAAGC
>JBAVTL010000688.1:0-1738 GCA_049696175.1 Anaeromyxobacteraceae bacterium | reverse complement strand
CCTGCTGGTCCCTCGGGCCGACGCGTGGCGCGTGGCGAGCGCGGCCGTCCTCGACGGCGCCGACGTCGCGGCGGCGTCGGACCACCGGCCGGTGGTGCTGGACCTCTTGTGGGGAGGTGGGTGACGCCGCCGCCCCGGCTCTACGCTACGGGCTCGCGACGTGGAGCGGCGGCGTGTACGGACGCGTGGGCTTGGTCACCGAGGTCAGGGCCGTGACCGGGACGCCGGCGGTGAGCGTGAAGGCGGCGGTCGCGCAGTTCGCCGTCGGCTCGTCGTACTTCGAGTTGGTGTCTACCGCAGCGGACGTGGGCGCCGTCGCCGGCACCTTGTAATAGGTGGGGGTGCCGGTGGTGGTGACCTCGACGGTGACGTTTGGCACGAGCCAGTCGGCGCTGACGTAGGCCGTTCCGGTGCAGTCGGTGCTGGTGAAGTACTTCGCCGAGACCACGCCGGCGAGCTCCCAGCGTCCCACCGCGCTGTGACCGTCGGTGGTGTTGATCTCCCACAGGAGACCGGTAGACGGATCGATCCAGTGGGCGAACCAGACGTCCGCGAACGGCGCCACGAAGGCTCCGGTCGAATCCAGCCACACATAGCCGCGGCCGCCGGGAGGTCCCACGGGTCCTACCGGTCCAACGGGCCCGGTTGCTCCGGTTGCGCCGGTGTCGCCCTTCAACCCCGGTGATCCTTGCTCCCCCTTGTCGCCCTTGCTGCAAGCGACTGAGACCAGCGCGAGCGCTGCGATCAATGCGATCCGGTTCATAACCCCTCCTGACGTCGGATAGACCGTCAAAGCCTACAGGGGCGCACAAGCCGCTCGAAGGCCCCAACCCATCTGGAAGGCCCCATCCGAGAGCTGCTCGGCGCAAGGATCCCCAGGTTCAGGAGGTCACGCGAGACCGGGAAGGAGAGTGAGGCGCCTGGGACTCGGACCCAGAACCACCGGCTTAAAAGGCCGATGCTCTACCATTGAGCTAGCGCCTCGGTGCCCGGGCGAACCCGGGCGGGCGTGAATCTACCGATTTTTCGGCCGAGCGCCAGAGCGCCGGGGGAACGGCGAGCGGGACGGACCGCGCCGCGCCCGGCCACTACGGACCGGGCTCGGGCTCCACGATCCCGGTCGACGAGAGCTGGAGGTCGTCCCCCTCGACGCGCCCCAGGAGCCGCAGGAGGCCGTCGAGGACCGTCACGGGGTGGGGCGGGCAGCCTGGGATGAAGAGGTCCACCGCCGCTCCCGGAACGATCGAGCCGACGCCGTCGTGGCAGACCGGGCTCCCCTTGAACGGACCGCCGGAGCAGGCGCAGGCGCCGACGGCGATGAGGAGCTTCGGCGCCGGGGTCGCCTCCCACGTCTCAACGAGCGCCGCGCGCATGTTCTCCGTAACGGGGCCGGTGACGACCACGCCGTCTGCGTGGCGTGGCGAGGCGACGAACTGGATGCCGAAGCGCGAGAGATCGAACTGGACGTTCCCGGCGGCGTTCAGCTCCGCCTCGCAGCCGCCGCAACCTCCGGCCGACACCTGGCGCAGCTTGAGGGATCGGCCGAAGAGCCGCCTCATCTTCGCGTCCAGCGCGGCCGCGAGCTGCGGCGCGTCGCCGGAGACCGTCAGCTCCTCGCGGCGCCGTGCGGCGAGCCGGAAGTCCCGCGTGAAGACGATGGCGCGGTCGTCGCAGGCCTCCTCGCAGCGGCCGCAGAAGACGCACGCGCCGGTGTCGAGCGCGACGCGTGCGTCTTCTG
>JBAVTL010000687.1:0-3422 GCA_049696175.1 Anaeromyxobacteraceae bacterium | reverse complement strand
GGGCTCCGGAGCGGGCGCCTGCCGGTGGAGGCGCATCGCCTCGTCGAGCAGCCCCTGCACGCGATGGTCGGCCGGCTGCAGCTCGACGGCGCGGGCCAGGACGGGGATGGCCTCCCTCGGATGGCCTTTCTGTAGGAGCGCCTCGCCGGCGAGGTTGAAGGCGTACGGATTGGCCGGCTCGAGCGCGATGGCGATCTCGAACTGGTCCATCGCCCCCTTCAGGTCCGGGAGCTCCAGGAGCGCGCGCCCCCAGATGACGCGGCCGAGGATCGAGTTGGGGTGGTGCTCGAGGCCGCGCTCGCAGATCTGGACGGCGCGGGCCGAATCACCCTTCTCGAGGAGCGCGCGGGCGAGCTCCACGAAGATGCGGGACTTCGGATCTGCGGCGAGGATCTGCTCGTACTTCTCGACGATGGAGGCCATGGGTGCGGCGCCGAATTTAGCACGGCGCGCCTCGGGTGGAGCCTAGAGCGCCACCTTGGGCAGGTGGGCGAGCGACTCCTTCACCTTCTCGACCGGGTACTCGTAGTCCTCGAGCTTGCCGGCGAAGTAGTCGTCGTAGGCCTGCATGTCGACGTGGCCGTGGCCGGAGAGGTTGAAGAGGATCGTCTTCTGCTTCCCCTCCTGCTTCGCGAGCAGCGCCTCGTCGATCGCGCCGCGGATCGCGTGCGACGACTCGGGGGCTGGGATGATCCCCTCCGTCCGGGCGAACTGGATCGCCGCCTCGAAGCAGCCGATCTGGCCGACCGCCTTCGCCTCGATGATCCCGGCGTCGAGCAGCTGCGAGACGAGCGCGGAGGCGCCGTGGTAGCGCAGCCCGCCGGCGTGGATGCCAGGCGGCATGAAGTCGTGGCCGAGCGTGTACATCTTCATGACCGGCGCCATCTTCGCGGTGTCGCCGTAGTCGAAGGCGTAGACCCCCTTGGTGAGGGTCGGGCAGGAGCTGGGCTCCATCGCGAGGATCCGGACCTTCTTCCCCGCCGCCTTGTCCGCTACGAACGGGAAGCCGATCCCCGCGAAGTTGGAGCCGCCGCCGTGGCACCCGATGACGACGTCGGGGTAGTCGCCGGCCATCCGGAGCTGCTCCTTCGCCTCCAGGCCGATGACGGTCTGGTGGAGGCAGACGTGGTTGAGCACGCTGCCGAGGGCGTAGTGGGTGTCCTCGCGCTTGACGGCGTCCTCGACCGCCTCGGAGATGGCGAGGCCGAGCGAGCCCTGGTTGCCCGGGTCCTTCGCGAGCATCGCCCGGCCGGCGTCGGTGAGGTTGGAGGGCGAGGCGACGACGTCGGCGCCCCAGACCTGCATCATCGACTTCCGGTAGGGCTTCTGCTGGAAGCTCACCTTCACCATGTAGACCGTGCACTCGAGGCCGTACATGTTGCAGGCGTACGACATGGCCGTGCCCCACTGCCCCGCGCCGGTCTCGGTCGCGATCCGCTTGATGCCGGCCTGCTTGTTGTAGAAGGCCTGCGGCACGGCGGTGTTCAGCTTGTGCGAGCCGGCCGGCGAGACCCCCTCGTACTTGTAGTAGATCTTCGCCGGCGTCCCGAGCGCCTTCTCCAGCCGGTGCGCCCTGAAGAGCGGCGAGGGGCGCCACTGCGAGAGCACGTCACGGACCTCGTCGGGGATCTTGATCCAGCGCTCGGGGGACATCTCCTGCTCGATGAGCGCCCCCGGGAAGAGCGGGAGGAGATCCTGCGGCGTGACGGGCTTCAGCGTCCCCGGGTGGAGCACCGGCGCAGGCGGCGCGGGCAGGTCGGCGATGACGTTGTACCAGTGGGTCGGAATCTGGTTCTCGGGCAGCAGGAACTTGGTCTGCATCGGGCGTCCTCGGGGAGAGCGAAGAGCGGAGGATATCCGATGGACGCGGACCGGGGTCAAGCGACTGGCGCGCGGCGGTCAGCCGATCTTCGCCGCGATTCCCTCGGCCGCCCAGCGGGCCACCGCGGCGATCGTCAGCTGCGGATTCACGCCGAGCGACGTCGGGAAGACCGAGCCGTCGGTCACCCAGAGGTTGTCGAGCGACCGGAGGCGCAGCGACGAGTCGACCACGGAGCGCGCGGGGTCCCCTCCCATCGCGCAGCCGCCCATGGGGTGGGCGCTGTAGAGCGAGACGCGCATCGGCTCCCACGGCGCGTCGTCGAGCTTCGCGAGCTCCGCCTCGGCGCGCAGCTCCACCGGCGGATCGTGCAGCGAGAGGACCCGCTCGGCCCCCGCCGCGAGCTGGATCCGCGCGAGCGCCTTGTTCCCCGCGCGCAGCGCCTCCCAGAGCGCCGGGGAGATGGCGTAGTCGAGCCGCACCCGGCCGTCGGCGCGCAGCGAGACGGTCCCGCCGTCGTCCCCCTCCTGGAACCCGTCCACGCAGAGGGCGATGATCGCCTGCGCGTTCCCGAGCTGCGACATCACCTCGCCGTGGGACGCGCCTAAGCCGCCGAGCGAGGTCCCCGCAAGCATCGGGTGGATCGGGACGGTCTCGATGAAGAAGCCCATCCTCCCCTGGCCGCGCTCCTCGAACTGCGTCGAGGCGACCGACTGCGGCGCCCCCTCCCACCCGTCGATGGGCGTCGGGAAGAGGCCGATGCTCGCCACCACGGGGTGGAGGTAGGTCCGCCGGCCGATCCGGCCGTTCCGGTCAAGGCCGCTGCGGAGCAGCAGCGCCGGCGTGTTGATCGCGCCGCCCGCCACCACCACCGCGCGCGGCCTCACGACGACGCGCCGTCCGGTCGGGAGGTCCGTCGCGGGGTCGCGCACCTCGCCGGTGACCGCCGCGGCGCGCCGGCCCTCGGCGTCGATCCGCTGGACGCTGACGTTGGCGTAGATCGTCGCGCCCGCGGCCACGGCGTCCCGGAGGTACGTTTGGTCCATCGAGCTCTTCGCGTCGACGGGGCAGCCCATGCCGCAGTAGCCGAGCCGCAGGCAGCCGCTCACGTTGCGCGGGACGAGCGCCCGGGACCAGCCCAGCTTCCCGCAGCCGTCCCAGAGCGCCCGGTTGTTGGCGTTGATCTCCCCCAGCACGTCGGGCGCGATCGACAGCCGGCGCTCGACGGCCTCGAAGTGGGGCGCGAGCGCCTTGCCGTCGAGCCCCTCCACGCCGTGCCGCCGCGCCCAGTGGGTGAGGACCGCCTCGCCGACGCGGAGGCTGGTCGTCCAGTTGACCACCGTCCCCCCGCCGAGGGCGCGCCCCTGCAGCACGGTGATGGCGAGATCGGCGGTCGCGCGCGCGCCGCGCTCCTGGTAGAGGCGCGGGTACGCGGTCTCCTCGCGCATGTCGAAGTCACGGCGAGTGAAGGCGCCGCCCTCCTCGAGGACGACGACGGTGGCCCCCCGCTCGGCGAGCCGCGCCGCGACGACCGCGCCGCCGGGGCCGGAGCCGATCACGCAGACGTCCGGCCGCTCCTCGACGTCGGCGCGGAGCTCGTGGC
>JBAVTL010000686.1:0-8113 GCA_049696175.1 Anaeromyxobacteraceae bacterium | reverse complement strand
CCCGGACGCCGCCGAGCTGGCCGCCTACCGGGCCAAGCTGCGCCGGCTGCGCGGCCTCCCCGGTCCGCTGCGCGCCGCGCTCGAGCAGATCCCCGCCGCGGCGCACCCCATGGACGTTCTCCGGACCGCCTGCTCGGTCCTCGGGACCCTCCTCCCTGAGAAGGACGATCACGCCGAGGCTGGCGCCAGGGACATCGCCGATCGGCTCCTCGCGTCGCTCGGCTCCGCGCTCATCTACTGGCACCACTTCTCCCAGTCGGGCCGGCGCGTCGAGGTGGAGACGGACGACGCCTCGATCGCCGCCCACTTCCTGCACCTGCTCCACGGGAGGAGCCCGTCCGCCCTGCACGCGCGGGCGCTCGACCAGTCGCTCATCCTCTACGCCGAGCACGAGTTCAACGCGTCCACCTTCACCGGCCGCGTCGTCGCCGGGACCTCCTCGGACGTCTACTCCGCCATCACCGGCGCCATCGGCGCGCTGCGCGGCCCGAAGCACGGCGGCGCGAACGAGGTGGCGATGGAGACCCTCCAGCGCTACGCGACCCCCGACGAGGCGGAGGCGGACGTGCGCGCCCGCGTCGAGCGCAAGGAGATCCTCATCGGCTTCGGCCACCCCGTCTACACCGTCTCCGACCCGCGCAACGAGATCATCAAGGAGATCTCGCGCCGGCTCTGCGCGGAGGGGGGCAACCAGGCCCTCTTCGCCGTCTCCGAGCGGATCGAGCGGGTGATGTGGGAGGTGAAGAGGATGTTCCCGAACCTCGACTGGTACAGCGCGTCCGCGTACCACATGCTCGGGGTCCCGACGCCGATGTTCACCCCGCTGTTCGTCATCGCGCGCACCGCCGGCTGGGCCGCCCACGTCATCGAGCAGCGGCAGGACGGGAAGATCATCCGGCCGAGCGCGAACTACATCGGCCCCGAGGACCGCCCGTACGTCCCCATCGCGCAGCGCGCCTGACCTCTCTCTCCCGTCCACACCAACACCCAACGCCGGAGCCCCGCCCCCGATGAGCTCGCACGCCGCTGACGCCAACCTCCGCCCCGCCCCCGACCAGGAGCTGCTCGACATCGCCGACTACGTCGCGCGCCCCGTCGAGAGCCGCGAGGCCTTCGAGACCGCCCGACTCTGCCTCATGGACACGCTGGGCACCGGCTTCCTCGCCCTGCGCTTCCCCGAGTGCACGAAGCACCTGGGCCCGATCGTGCCGGGGACGCTCGTGCCGGACGGCGCGCGGGTGCCCGGGACGCAGCACGTCCTCGATCCGGTGAAGGCGGCCTTCGACATCGGCGCGATGGTCCGCTGGCTCGACTTCAACGACACATGGCTCGCCGCCGAGTGGGGGCACCCCTCCGACAACCTGGGTGGCATCCTCGCGGTCGCCGACTGGGTCTCCCGCCGGAACGTCGCGGCCGGCAAGCCGCCGCTGACCGTGCGCGACGTGCTCGCGGGCATGATCCAGGCGCACGAGATCCAGGGCGCGCTGGCGCTCGAGAACTCGTTCAACAAGGTCGGGCTGGACCACGTCGTCCTCGTCAAGGTGGCCTCGACCGCGGTGGTGTCGCGGCTGCTGGGCGCGACCCGCGACCAGATCGTGGACGCCCTCTCTCAGGCCTTCGTCGACGGGCAGAGCCTGCGGACCTACCGCCACGCGCCCAACGCCGGCTCGCGCAAGTCGTGGGCGGCGGGGGACGCGACGAGCCGCGCGGTGCGGCTCGCGCTCATGACCCTCCGTGGCGAGATGGGGCTCCCGAGCGTCCTCAGCGCGCCGAAGTGGGGCTTCTACGACGTCCTGTTCGGCGGGAAGAAGTTCGCCTTCCAGCGCCCGTACGGCTCGTACGTGATGGAGAACGTGCTCTTCAAGATCTCGTTCCCCGCGGAGTTCCACGCCCAGACCGCGGTCGAGTGCGCGGTGAAGCTCCACCCCCAGGTCAAGGATCGGGTCGGGGAGATCGAGCGCGTCGAGATCACGACGCAGGAGCCCGCCATCCGGATCATCAGCAAGGACGGGCCGCTCCACAACCCGGCGGACCGCGATCACTGCATCCAGTACATGGTGGCCGTGCCGCTCCTGCACGGCGCCCTCACCGCCGAGCACTACGAGGACGGCTTCGCCGCCGATCCCCGCCTGGACGCGCTGCGGGCGAAGACGAAGGTCACCGAGGAGCCGCGCTTCTCCCGCGAGTACTACGATCCGGAGAAGCGCTCGATCGGCAACTCGGTCCAGGTCTTCTTCAAGGACGGCACCGCGACGGAGAAGGTCTCGATCGACTACCCGATCGGCCACCGGCGGCGGCGCGCCGAGGGGATCCCGCTGCTGGTGCGGAAGTTCAAGGACGCCCTCGCGACCCGCTTCCCTCGCCGTCAGGCCGACTCCATCCTCGCGCTCTGCCAGGACCCGGGGCGGCTCCTCGCGACCCCGGTCCACGAGTTCGTGGACGGCATGGTCATCTAGCCGACGCTCCCCCCCAACCCGAAGTCCGCGAACGCCAACGCGCGCGCCCGGCCGGTCCCATCGCGGACCGGCACGGGCGGGCTCAGCCCTCGAGGAGCACCCGATGTCCAAGCGACGGATGATCACGGTGGACGGCAACGAGGCGGTCGCCTCGGTCGCCCACCGCACCAACGAGGTGATCGCCATCTACCCGATCACCCCCTCGTCCAACATGGGCGAGTGGGCGGACGAGTGGTCCGCGAAGGGGAAGCCGAACGTGTGGGGGACCGTCCCCCTCGTGCAGGAGATGCAGTCGGAGGCCGGCGCCGCGGGCGCCGCCCACGGCGCGCTGCAGGCGGGCGCCCTGACCACGACCTTCACGGCGTCGCAGGGGCTGCTCCTGATGATCCCGAGCATGTACAAGATCGCGGGCGAGCTGACCCCCTTCTGCATGCACGTGACGGCGCGCGCCGTGGCCACGCACGCGCTCTCGATCTTCGGCGACCACTCGGACGTGATGGCGTGCCGGCAGACCGGCTTCGCGATCCTCGCCAGCGCGTCGGTGCAGGAGGCGCACGACTTCGCGGCCATCGCCCAGCGCGCGACGCTCCAGAGCCGCATCCCGTTCCTCCACGCGTTCGACGGGTTCCGCACGTCGCACGAGGTGGCGAAGATCGAGCTGCTCGACGACGACACGCTGCGGGCGATGGTCCCGGAGGACCTGATCGCGGCCCACCGGGAGCGGGCGCTGACGCCCGACCGCCCCGTGATCCGCGGCACCGCCCAGAACCCCGACGCGTTCTTCCAGGCGCGCGAGGCGGTGAACGGCCTCTACGACGGCTGCGCCGCCACGGTGCAGGCGTCGATGGACGCCTTCGCCGCGCTCACCGGCCGGCGCTACCGGCTCTTCGAGTACGTGGGCCACCCGGAGGCGGAGCGGGTGGTGGTGATCATGGGCTCCGGCGGGGAGGTGGCGCACGAGGCGGTCGAGCACCTCGTGGCGAAGGGGGAGCGGGTCGGGGTGCTCAAGGTCCGGCTCTTCCGCCCGTTCGACGTCGCGCGGCTGATGGAGGCGCTGCCGCGCGCGGTGACCCGGATCGCGGTGCTCGACCGGACCAAGGAGCCCGGGGCGATCGGAGAGCCGCTCTACCAGGACGTGGTGACGGCGCTCCGGGAGTGGGAGCATGGCGCGGGGAGCGATCGCGCCCGCGTCACCGTGATCGGCGGCCGGTACGGCCTCTCCTCCAAGGACTTCACGCCGGCGATGGTGAAGGCGGCCCTCGACGAGCTGAACCGGCCCGACCCGTCGCGCCGCTTCACCGTCGGCATCCGCGACGACGTCTCGCTCCTCTCGCTCGCCACCGACCCCACCTTCGACACCGAGCCGGCGGACGTCGTCCGGGCGGTCTTCTACGGGCTGGGCGCCGACGGGACGGTGGGCGCCAACAAGAACTCGATCAAGATCATCGGCGAGGACACGCCCCTCTTCGCGCAGGGCTACTTCGTCTACGACTCGAAGAAGTCGGGCTCGATGACCGTCAGCCACCTGCGGTTCGGCCCCAGGAGGATCCGGTCCTCCTACCTCGTCCAGCGAGCATCCTTCGTCGCCTGCCACCAGTTCCAGTTCCTGGAGCGGGCGGACGTCCTCGAGACGGCCGCGCCGGGGGCCACCTTCCTGCTCAACGCGCCGTTCCCCGCCGACGAGGTGTGGGACCGGCTGCCGCGGGAGGTCCAGGAGCGGATCCAGGCGCGGCGGCTCCGGCTCTTCGTCATCGACGCCCTCGCGGTCGCACGCGACGCAGGGATGGGCGCGCGCATCAACACCGTGATGCAGACCTGCTTCTTCGCCATCTCCGGCGTGCTGCCGCGCGAGGAGGCGGTCGCCGCCATCAAGAAGGCGATCGAGAAGAGCTACGGCCGCAAGGGGGCGGGGATCGTCGAGAAGAACTGGCGCGCCGTCGACGACACCCTCGCGCACCTGCACGAGGTGGAGGTGCCAGGGCGGATCACGGGGAAGCTGCGCCCGCCGACCGTCTCGCCAGCCGCCCCGGAGTTCGTCCGGAGCGTCACCGCCCCGATGCTGGAGGGGAAGGGGGACCTCCTCCCGGTCTCGGCCTTCCCCCTGGACGGAACGTGGCCGACCGGCACGGCGCGATGGGAGAAGCGCGCCATCGCGCAGGAGATCCCGGCGTGGGACGCCGCGACCTGCATCCAGTGCAACAAGTGCTCGCTCGTCTGCCCGCACGCCGCCATCCGCGCGAAGCGTTACCCGGTGGCCGCCCTCGCGGGCGCACCGGCGGGCTTCGCGTCGGTCGCGCTGCGCGGCGGCGCGGAGGGCGAGCGGTACACGCTCCAGGTGGCCGGCGAGGACTGCACCGGCTGCACCCTCTGCGTCGAGGCCTGTCCCGAGACGAAGGGGGGCGGCAAGTCGCTCGCGATGACGCCGCTCGCGCCGCGGCGCGAGGCGGAGCGCGCGCAGCTCGAGTTCTTCCTCGGGATCCCCGACGCGGACCGCGCGGCGCAGCGGCTCGACGTCAAGGGCTCGCAGTTCCTGCGGCCGCTCTTCGAGTACTCCGGCGCCTGCGCCGGCTGCGGCGAGACCCCATACCTCAAGCTGCTCACGCAGCTCTTCGGCGACCGGGCGCTGATCGGCAACGCCACCGGCTGCTCCTCGATCTACGGCGGCAACCTGCCGACAACCCCGTACGCTGCCAACGGCGACGGGCGTGGGCCGGCCTGGTCCAACTCGCTCTTCGAGGACGCGGCCGAGTTCGGCTTCGGAATGAGGCTCGCGGTGGACAAGCTCGAGGAGCACGCCAGGGAGCTGCTCCGCGCGGTCGCGCCGACGGTGGGCGAGCCGCTGGCGGACGAGCTCCTGAAGGCGGACCAGTCGACCGAGGCCGGGATCGCTGCGCAGCGGGAGCGGGTCAAGGTCCTGAGGCTCCGGCTCTCGGGGAGCGGGGCGCCGGCGGCGCGCCGGCTCGCGCGGATCGCGGAGCACCTGGTCCGCCGCTCGGTCTGGATCGTGGGCGGAGACGGGTGGGCCTACGACATCGGGTATGGCGGGCTCGATCACGTGATCGCGCAAGGGCGGAACGTGAACGTCCTGGTGCTCGACACGGAGGTCTACTCAAACACCGGGGGGCAGGCCTCCAAGGCGACGCCGCTCGGCGCCGCCGCGCGCTTCGCGACGAACGGCAAGGCGACCGCGAAGAAGGACCTGGCGCTCCTCGCCATGACCTACGGCACCGCCTACGTGGCCCGCGTAGCCCTGGGCGCGAAGGACGCGCAGACGGTCGCCGCCTTCCGTGAGGCTGAGTCCTTCCCGGGGACGTCGATCCTCATCGCGTACAGCCACTGCATCGCCCACGGCTACGAGCTCGAGCACGGCCTGAGCCAGCAGCGGGCCGCGGTGGAGAGCGGGTACTGGCCCCTGCTGCGGTACGACCCGCGCCGCGCCGCGAAGGGGGAGAGCCCGCTGAAGCTCGACTCGTCGGCGCCGTCCCTGCCGCTCGCCGAGTTCTCCGGGAAGGAGAATCGCTTCAAGCAGGTGGGGCAGGCCGATCCCGCCGCGCACGCCCGCTTCGCCGAAGAGGCGCAGCGCGCGATCCACGACCGCTGGGCGCACTACCAGCGGCTGGCGCAGCCATAGGCGGCGGCGCGCCTCGGCGACGGCCGCCGTCGCCGGGGCGTCCCGGATGGTGCCCTTGAAGGGCGCTCAGCCTGCGCGTATTCAGATCAGTTGGGCAGGCGGGCGAGATCGGAGGCGCGGCGATGACCAGCGGTGGCACAGGCGCGTCCCCGCCCGTCGCCGTCGTCGCGATCGATCTGCGATCGCCCGCCGCGACGGACGGGACCGTCCGCGCGATCGCCGGGGCCGTGCGCGGCGATCGCGGGCCAGTCGACCTCCGGCTCCGCTACGTGGACTGGGGCGACGGCGTGCCCAGATTGCTGGACGGGGACGGTGATCCACCGCCCGCGTCGAGCCGTGGCCTCCCCGTCTCCCTCTCGGTCGGCGGCATCGGCGGCGCCGCGAGCGCTTCCCGCCTGCTCCTGGAGGAGGGGGTGGCGTGCCGCGCCGACGCGGTCGCCTTCATCGCGGGCGAGCACCCCGGGCTGCCGGCAGGCTGGGCGCGCGCCCTGCTCGCGCCGATCCTCGCGGACGGCTTCGACTTCGTCAGCCTCGCGTACGATCGTCACCCGCTCGACGGCGCGCTCAACACCGGCGTGGTCTATCCGTTCACCAGGGCCGTCCACGGCGTCGCCCTGCGTCAGCCCCTGGGGGGCGAGGTGGCGCTCTCGATGCGCTTCGGCGCGAAGCTCCTCGCGGACCGGGACTGGCGCGGCGATCCCTCCGCGGCGGGGGGAGATGCCTGGCTGGTGGCCAAGGCCCTGACGGCGGGGGCACGGGTCTGCGAGGCGCACCTCGGCCACTGGCCGCGCCCCCCCATGGAGCGCTCCGATCCCAGCGAGGTCCTCGCGCGCGTGCTGGGGCTGGTCTTCACCGAGGCGGAGCGGGAGCCGGCGCGATGGCAGCGGATCGCCGCCTCGCGTCCGGTGCAGGCGTTCGGCGTGCCCGCGTGGCCGGCGGGCCTCGCGCCGCACCCCGACCCGGTGAAGCTGGTCGACGCGTTCAAGCTGGGGCTCCGCGAGCTGACGCCGGTCTGGTCCCAGTTCGTCCCGCCGGGCTCGCTCCTCGCGCTCCAGCGCTCCGCGGCGCTGCCGCCGGTGGACTTCCGGATCGACGATCGGCTCTGGGCCCGGCTCGTCTACGACTTCGCGGTGGCCCACTCGGTCCGGTCGGTCGAGCGCGGCCAGCTGCTCCAGGCGATGACGCCGCTCTACCTCGGCTGGGTGGGGAGCTTCGCCAACGAGCTCCAGGGGCTGGATCCACCGGCCGCGGAGGCGCGCGTGGAGCGGCTCTGCCGCGCGTTCGAGGCGGAGAAGCGGTACCTGGTGGGGCGCTGGCGCTGGCCCGAGAGCTTCGTTCCCTAGAGGAGGTTCGCCATGTGGGAGACGACCCGTACGATCTTCGTCCAGTCGCTGGAGAGGGCGGTGACGGCGATGGCGCGCGTCGCGCCGGGGCTCCTCGCCCTCATCGTGGTCCTGGGTGCCTCGGTCATCGCGGCGGTCCTGGTCAGGGCCGGGCTCGCCAGGCTCTGCGCGCGGCTCGAGCTGGACCAATGGGCCGTTCGCTGGGGCGTCTCCAGTCCGGTGGCGGGCAGGGCCTCCCCATCCACCATCGTGGTCCGGCTCGGTGCCGGCGCGGTGCTCGCGTTCGGGCTGCTGCTCGGGCTCGCCATCTTCGACGCGGCGGCGAAGACGGCCCTCACGTCCCACGCCGCCGACTACGCGCCGCACGTCCTCGCGGCGGCGGTGATCTTCGTCGCCGGCGTGGCGGCGGCGCGCGCCCTGGAGCGGCAGCTGCTCATCTCGGCGGTCAACCTCGGGCTGCAGTCCGCCAGGCTCGTGGCGGGCGCGGCGCGCTGGGTCGTCCTCACGATGGCGACCGGGATGGCGCTCGAGCACCTGGGGATCGGCGGGACGGTCCTCCCGATCTTCCTCGGGATCGTGGTCGGTGGGATCGCGCTGGCGCTCGCGCTCGCCTTCGGGCTCGGGGCCCGCGACGCGGTGGCGCGCTCGCTGGAGCGGCGGGCCAGCGGCGCGGAGGACGAGGC
>JBAVTL010000685.1:0-4073 GCA_049696175.1 Anaeromyxobacteraceae bacterium | reverse complement strand
GCGGTTCCGGCC
Source organism: Anaeromyxobacteraceae bacterium (assembly GCA_049696175.1). Classification (GTDB taxonomy): domain Bacteria; phylum Myxococcota; class Myxococcia; order Myxococcales; family Anaeromyxobacteraceae; genus DATIVK01. The sequence continues at coordinate 4,061 of JBAVTL010000685.1, read as the reverse complement.
GCTGCCGTGGAGAGCACGAACCCGCGCCATGTTCCCGCGGCCGTCCGCCGCGAGGTCTTCCTGCGAGACGAGGGGAAGTGCCAATGGCCTCTCGCTGATGGCGGAATCTGCGGCTCGACGCACCGGGTCGAGCTGGACCACATCGTCCCAGTCGGTCGCGGCGGGAAGGCGACCGTCGCCGGGATCAGGGTCCTCTGCTCGATCCATAACAACCTCGCCGCGCGAGAGGTATACGGCGACGAGCTGATGGACCGCTTCGCGCGAGGTGCGAGCCGATCGCCGGCGCAAGGTGCCCTGCAGCCGTGACCTCATGGGCCGGAAGCGGGCCAGGCCGCACGGCTTACACCCGCAGCCGCAGCCGCCCGCGTCGAGCCGGGGCCCCCTCCACCTCATAAGCCGCATTCGGCGCGGAGACGCGCGCCGCGGGCAAGACGCACCGCCGATCGGAAGGCCGCTGCGGGGCGGCCGTTCTCAAGGGCGGCGATGGAGCCGTCACCGTCGACCGCGACGCGACCAAACGGTCGCGCCGGTGCTAAGAAGTGCCCGTGACGCTCCTACACGCCTCCGAGCTCGGCCTCGCCTTCGGCAGCCGCACCATCTTCGAGAAGCTGACCTTCACGATCGAGGAGGGTGAGCGGCTCGGCCTGGTCGGCGTCAACGGCTCTGGCAAGTCCTCGCTCATGAAGATGCTGGCGCGGGTCTCCGAGCCGGACCGGGGGGAGCTCCAGCTCCGCCGCGGCGCGACGGTCACCTACCTGCCGCAGGAGCCGACCTTCGCCGACGGCGCCACGGTCGCGTCCGAGCTGGAGGTGGCGCGCGCGCCGCTCCGCGCTGCGCTCGACGCGCACGCGGCGGCGACGGCGCGGCTCGAGGCCCTCGAGGCCGGGGCCGACGAGGCCGCCCATGAGAAGGCGCTCGCCGGTCTCGCGGCGCTGTCCGACGAGATCGATCACCTCGGCGGCTGGGACACCGCGCACGAGGCTAGGCGGCTCCTCGACCGGCTCGGCGTGCGGGACTGGGACCGGCCGGTGGCCGAGCTGTCGGGCGGCACGCGGAAGCGGGTCGCGATCGCCCGGGCGCTGCTCTCACGGCCGGACCTGCTCCTGCTCGACGAGCCCACGAACCACCTCGACGCCGACACGGTGGACTGGCTCGAGGAGGAGCTCGACGAGCATGCCGGCGCGCTGCTGCTCGTCACCCACGACCGCTACTTCCTCGACGACCTCGTGGACCGGATCATCGAGATCACGCCGGGCGCCGGCGTGACGAGCTATCCCGGGAACTACGAGGCCTACCTGGAGCAGAAGCTGCTGGCGGAGGAGCAGCGGGTCCTGGACGGCCACAAGCGGGACCGCTGGATCTCCCAGGAGGTGGCCTGGCTGCGGCGCGGGCCGGAGGCGCGGCGCACCAAGTCCAAGGCGCGCATCGACCGGGCGCGGAAGCTGATGGCCGAGCGCGGCTTCACGCGCCCCAGGGTGGCCGACTTCAAGCTGGCGGCGCCGCCGCGGCTCTCGGCGACCGTGCTCGAGGCGGAGGGGCTGGAGAAGCGCTTCGGCGACCGCGTCATCCTCTCGGGCGTGGACTTCCGGCTGAAGGCCGGCGAGCGCGTCGGGCTCGTGGGGCCGAACGGCGTGGGCAAGACCACCTTCCTCAAGGTCCTGCTCGGCGAGCTCCCACCCGACGCAGGCACCGTCGTCACCGGCAAGCGGACGAAGGTCGCCTACTACGATCAGCAGCGCACGACGCTCGACGGCGAGCAGACGGTCTACGAATCGGCCGGCGGGAGCCCGGCGGGACACGTCGGAGAGGACTTCATCGAGCTCTCGGGCCGGCGCGTCGCGCTCCGCGACTACCTCGACGACCTCCTCTTCCCGCCGAGCAGCCAGAAGATGCTGGTCAAGGCGCTCTCCGGCGGCGAGCGGAACCGGCTCCTCCTCGCGCGCCTCTTCCTGCAGGGCGCGAACGTGCTCGTGCTGGACGAGCCGACCAACGACCTCGACCTCGTCACGCTCAACGTGCTGGAGCGGCTGCTGCTCGACTTCGACGGGAGCGTGCTGCTCGTCACGCACGACCGGTACTTCCTCGACAAGGTGGCGACCGCCATCGTGGCCTTTGACGGGGGTGGACAGGTGACGCGGTGGGAGGGCAATTACGACCTCTACCGGAGGCTCAAGGCGCAGCACGAGCGGCAGGTGCGCGACCAGCAGGCGACGCCCACCGACGCCGGGTCGAAGCCGGCGGAGTCGAGCAACGGGAAGGCCACCGCGCCGGCGCAGGCGGCAGCGGAGCGGACGCGCAAGCCCGGCAAGCTCTCCTTCAAGGAGCAGCGGGAGCTCGACGGGATCGAGGCGCTGATCCAGGCGGCAGAAGAGCGCAAGTCGGCGCTAGAGGCCACGCTCGCCGACCCCGCGACGTACCAGAAGGCCGGGGCGACCGTGCCTGGTATGCGCGCGGAGCTCGACGGGGTCACCGCCGAGGTGGAGCGGCTCTACGCGCGGTGGCAGGAGTTGGAGGGGATGCGGGGCGGGGCGGCCTGAGCGGTTCCCCGACTTCTGAAGCGGATACGCAGGAGACGCCCTCATGGAGCGTATCCAGGACGCAGGCGAGAGTGTCTGGTCGTTCGTCGACGACATCCTCGTCCGGTGCCCGTCTTGCGCCGGTCCCGCGCACGTCATCCCGCGAGGGGTCCTCGGCGCGTTGGTGGGCGCCTCCGTGCGCGAGCGGGAGCGGGAAGCTCGCGCGCGAGGGGAAGTCGTCAGCAACTCAACCTTGCTCGCCAAGCTTCCTCGCTGGATGAAGGCGGCCAAGAACCGGGATGCAGTGGATGGTGCTCCCCGGCGAGCACGTGATCTGAAGAGTCGGCTGGCACATTTCGGCTCCCCCGAAGGCTCGGGGGAGAGGGGCGAACCCTTGCCGACGAGGACCTGAGCCGCGTGGACCCCATACACCCCATAAGGGTATGGCAATGGGTCGCGCGTCAAGGCGAGCCGAGGATTGGCCCTTCTGACGGACGCTTGAGAGAATGGCGTACCCTGGAGAGGCCAACCCCGATCATGACCCTCAATTCGCGCCTGTTCCTCCTGCTCGGAATCTTCACAGCCGGGCTCGCGCTCGTGTCCGGGCTCTCGCTCGCGACGATGGCCGCGGTCCGCGTCAACGGCCGGCTCTACGAGGGGATCGTCGCGGGCAAGGATCTGGTCGCCGACGTGCACCAGCCTGCGCTCGGGACGGCCGAGGTGCTGCTCGTGGCCCAGCGGCTCGCGGACGCGACCGACGAGGAGGAGGTGACCCAGCTCGCGCAGAAGACGAAGCAGCTGCGCACCGCCTTCGCGGGCGCGCGCGCCGGTTGGGAGGCACGGCCGCTCAAGGAGGAGACGCGCGCACGCCTGCACGCCGTCCTCGCCGAGGCCGAGGGGTTCTTCGACGTCATCGACAAGGAGCTGATCCCCGCCTCGCGCGGCGGGGGGATCATGGCCGTGCAGCACGCGATGGAGCGGGTGCAGGCGCGCTACGACGCCCAGGCCGTCCTCTCGGCCGAGTTCTCGAACCACCTGCAGGCGGCGCAGCGCGCCGACGAGGACGAAGGTCGCGCCCTCGTCCGCAACCGGCTCTGGATCCTGGCCGCGGTCATGCTGCTCGTGCTCGGCGGCGGCGGCGGCCTCGCCATCCAGCTCACCCGCCGCGTGAGCCGTACGGTGGACGGGCTGGTGGGCCAGACGCGGCGGCTCACCGACGGCGTCAGCCGGGGTGAGCTGGACGTCCGCGCGGATCCCGGCGCGGTGGACGAGGAGTTCCGGCCGCTCATCGCCGGCGTCAACGGCACGGTCGACGCGCTCGTCGCGCCGCTGCGGACGGTGGCGACCTACGTCGATCGGATCAGCCAGGGGGACGTGCCGGCGCCGATCGCCGAGCCGTGGCAGGGAGACCTGGAGCTGGTGAAGCAGAGCCTCAACCGCTGCATCGGCGCGGTCAACGCGCTGGTGGAGGACACCGGGCGGCTCGCCGAGGCCGGGGTGGCGGGGCGGCTCGACGCGCGCGCCGACGCGGGGCGGCATGAAGGG
>JBAVTL010000684.1:0-3789 GCA_049696175.1 Anaeromyxobacteraceae bacterium | reverse complement strand
CACCTCCACCGCGCCGTCCGGGCCGTAGTGGACGGCGCTGGGCAGCAGCGGCCGCCCCTCGTCGACGGGCAGGACCTGGGGGCGATTGCGGTCGTCCACCCAGGCGACGAGCGAGTTGGTCGTGCCGAGGTCGATCCCGATGGCGCGAGGCATGGCGTCCCTTCCTTGGGCCGGGTCAGGGCCGGCCCGGCGACGCCGCGCGCTCGGCGTCGGCGGCCAGGTTTTCGTAGTAGCGGGCGCGCGCGAGCCGCCGCGCCACGTCCACGGCGTGATCCGAGTACCAGCGCTCGTCGTCGAAAGTCAGCGCGAGCTCCCGCTCCAGGGCGGCGAGCCGCTCCTTCGCGCCGCGCGCCAGGTCGCGGAGCCGCTCGACGTCGCCGTCGGCGTGCGCCTGGGCGAGCGCCTCGCGGAGCTCGAGCTGCTCCTCGAGGAAGCCGGGGTCGTGGGCGCGGCGCGGATCGCCGAACGGATCCTGGCTCGCGAGCCGCAGGAGGTACGCCGCGCGGAGGCGCCAGTCGCGCAGCACGCGGTGGGCGTCGTTGAGCCGCGTCGCGCGCTCCAGGGCGATCCGCCGCTCCCGGGGCTCGGCCTTGGCGAAGCGGTCGGGGTGCACGAGCCGGGACCGCTCCCGGAAGCGCCGCTCGACCTCGGCCGGCTCCAGGCCGAAGACGCGCGGGAGGCCGAAGAGCGAGAAGTGGTCCTCGCGCCGGTCGACGGGCTGGAGCTTCCCGCACGCGCCGCACGCGAGCTCGCCGAGCCTGACCTCCGCCCTGCACGCCCAGCAAGCCAAGGGGATCAGGGGGCGAAGGACTCGCCGCAGCCGCAGGCGCTCTTGACGTTCGGGTTCTTGAAGACGAACCCGCTGTGCATCAGCGTCTGCTGCCACTCGACGGTGGTCCCCACGAGGAAGCGGGCGCTCTTGGGATCGACGAAGACCCGCGCACCCTCCCGCTCGAAGACCTGGTCGAGCTTCGCGGGCGCCGCGGCCCAGTCCACGCAGTAGACGAGCCCCGCGCACCCGCCACCCTTCACGGCGAGCCGGAGGCCGCCGCCCGGCGTCCCCTTCTCGCGCGCGAGGGTGCGGAGCCGGACCGCCGCCTTCTCCGAGATCTCGATGGCCGGCATCGTGGTTCTCCCGGGCGGGTCAGCGCCCGGCCTTCGTGGCGGCGCCGCTCGCCGCCTGCGCGGCCTGGGCCGGCTCCCGCTTCCGCTGGTAGTCGGAGATGGCCGCCCGGATCGCGTCCTCGGCGAGGACCGAGCAGTGCACCTTCACCGGCGGGAGCGCGAGCTCCTGGGCCACGTCGGTGTTCTTGATCTGGAGCGCCTGGTCGACCGTCTTGCCCTTCACCCACTCCGTCACGAGCGACGACGAGGCGATGGCGGAGCCGCAGCCGAAGGTCTTGAACCTGGCGTCCTCGATGACCCCGTCCGCGCTCACCCGGATCTGCAGCTTCATCACGTCCCCGCACGCGGGCGCGCCCACGAGCCCCGTCCCGACGTCGGGGTCGTTCTTGTCGAGGGAGCCCACGTTGCGCGGGTTCTCGTAGTGATCGATGAGCTTCTCCGAGTACGCCATGGTCGTCACCCTCCGGACCTGCTCACGCGGCGCTGGTGCACCGCTGGACTAATGCGGACTGGCCCACTGCACCGTCTTCAGGTCGATCCCCTCGCGGACCATCTCGTAGAGGGGCGACATGTCCCTGAGCTTCTTCACCTTGGCCACCACCAGCTTCACGACGTGGTCGACCTCCTCCGCCGTGGTGAAGCGGCCGAGGCCGAAGCGGAGCGAGCTGTGGGCCATGTCGTCCGGCACGCCCATGGCGCGCAGCACGTAGGACGGCTCCAGGGAGGAGCTCGTGCACGCGGAGCCAGACGAGACCGCGACGTCCTTGATGGCCATCATCAGCGCCTCGCCCTCGACGAAGGCGAAGCTGACGTTCAGGTTGCCCGGGAGGCGGTGCTCGAGGCTGCCGTTGACCTGGACCCGATCCAGCCCCGCCTCGATCCCCTCGCGGAGCCGCTCGCGGAGGGCGAGCACCCGCGCGCCCTCGACGTCGCGCTCGGCGAGCGAGAGCTCCGCCGCCTTGCCGAAGCCGACGATGCCGGGGACGTTGAGCGTGCCGGAGCGGTGGCCGCGCTCGTGGCCGCCGCCGTCCATCTGGGCGAGGAGCCGGGCGCGCGGCCGCCGCCGGACGTAGAGGGCGCCGACGCCCTTGGGGCCGTACATCTTGTGGGCGGAGAGCGAGACGAGGTCGGCGTTGGCCGCCTCGACGTCGAACGGGACCTTGCCTATCGACTGGACGGCGTCGCAGTGGAAGAGGACGCCCGCCGCGCGGGTGATCCTGCCGATCTCCTCGATGGGATGGAGCACGCCGCTCTCGTTGTTGGCGTGCATGATGGAGACGAGGATCGTGTCGGGGCGAAGCGCCGCCTGGAGGCGCGCCGGGTCGAGCCGGCCGTCCGGCTCGACGGGGAGGACGGTGACCTCGAACCCTTCGCGCTCGAGCGCGTGCATCGAGTCGAGGACCGCCTTGTGCTCGGTCGCGCAGGTGACGAGGTGCTTGCCCTTCGCCCGGTGGAACTGCGCCGCTCCCTTGATGGCGAGGTTGTCCGACTCGGTGGCGCCGCTCGTCCAGACGATCTCGCGGGCGGACGCCCCGATCAGGCGGCCGACCTGCTCGCGGGCGGCCTCGACCGCCTCCTCGGCGTGCCAGCCGAAGGAGTGGCTCTTCGAGGCCGCGTTGCCGAAATTCTCGGAGAAGTACGGGAGCATCGCCTCGAGCGCGCGCGGATCGACCGGCGTCGTGGCGTGGTAGTCCATGTAGATCGGAATCTTCATGACCCAACCGGCATCCAACATCCCGTGGTGAGGTCCACGGTTCATGGACGGCGACGGTCGAATACTAGGATCCGACGTACCCGGTCAAGTGCCTTGAGCCGGCAAGCGACTGCGACAACAACGCTTTTCAATTACATCCAAGGCAGGTGGTAGAACGTGCGTCCATATGCTCTAGCTGCGGCGGCAGCGCTCGCCTTCGTCGGCGTGCTGTTCATCCCCGATCTGCTGGCATCCGGACCTTCCGGGGGGACCTCCGATCTCGGGATCGGTGGACTCCTCCTGAAGGGATCTGCGCTCGCGATCGCCGCAGCCTTCGCTGGCGGGCTCCTGACGAGCCTGACGCCGTGCGTCTACCCGCTGATCCCGATCACCGTCTCGGTCTTCGGCGCCCGAAGGGCTGGGAGCCGTGGTCAGGCGATGCTCCTGTCCGGGCTCTACGTCCTGGGCATCGCGGTCACCTACTCCGCGCTCGGCGTGGGGGCCGCGCTGACGGGCAGGGCGTTCGGCAGCGTGATGTCCAACCCGTGGGTGATCGGCGCGGTCGCGATCGTCCTCGTCGCGATGGCCGCGTCGATGTTCGGGGCGTTCGACCTGGCGCTGCCGGCGTCGCTCCAGGCGCGGCTGAGCCGCGTGGGCGGGGCTGGATTCGCCGGATCGTTCGCGATGGGGCTCGTCGCCGGCGTGATCGCCGCGCCGTGCACGGGGCCGGTCCTCGCCGCGGCCCTCGCCGTGATCGCGCAGCGGGGCTCGGTCGCCTACGGCCTCGCCGTCATGTTCCCCTACGCGCTCGGCATGGGGCTCCCGTTCTTCCTGATCGGCGCGTTCAGCCTCTCCTTCCCGAAGAGCGGCGCCTGGATGGAGACCGTGAAGTCGATCTTCGGCGTCGCGCTCCTGGCCGCGGCCCTCGTCTTCGCGCGCGACGCCTTCCCGGCGATGAAGCCGCTCTTCTC
>JBAVTL010000683.1:0-2789 GCA_049696175.1 Anaeromyxobacteraceae bacterium | reverse complement strand
GCGTCAGGCTGCGCCGCCGTCGAACCGGAGCGTCGGGCCGCTCGCCGACCCCACGGCGGTGAGCGCGCGGCGCAGGGCGTCGAACGACATCGCCTGCCACTTGAGGCTGGCGTCGTAGCGGACGACGAGCGAGACGCCGGACTCCCGCGCGGCGCGGATGAACTGGATCAGCGCGGCGATGGTCGAGGAGTTGAAGTAGTCGAGCAGCTCGAAGCAAAGGGTGAGCGACCGCCGCTCGCCCCGCGCGGTCTCGAGCAGCCTCCCGAAGACGGGCTGCAGCTCGCGGCCGGCGTCGCGGCTCGCGCTCCTGCCGGTGAGGTAGACGCGGAGCGCGCCGGCGCCATCGCGCACGGATCGAACGGTCAGCTCACCCAGTACGATCTGTTCCACGCGCTCCCCCCAGGCTGGATCATCCGTTGAGAATAGCAGGCGGGACCCCTCTGGAAACGCACACCTCGAGTGCATGGCCTGATAGTGTAACCGAACCACCCAGAGTGCAATGGAGCGTCGATGACCCGGGCCCTGGTATTCACCGCCCTCCTCGCGGCGGGCTGCGGCAGCGTTTCGGATCGCGGAGCGTGCCGGACGAGCGCGAACTGCCCCGTGGGTGAGTACTGCGCCCATACCCCCGACGGAGACGTCTGCTGGCCCGACTCCGTGGCTCCAGCGGTCAGCTACGTCACCGTCGTCTGCGACGCGGACCCCTGCCAGAGGGACGGCTCGCTCGCCGTCACGGCGCAGGTGACGGACGACAAGGAGGTCTTCGCCGTCGAGGCGGCGGTCGATTTCGACCCGGACCACCCGGTGGCGCTCACCCGGGGTAGCGGAAACGGCTGGAGCGGGACGATCCCGCTCGGCCAGCTCGCCTTTCCGGCGCTGACGAGGGAGGCGGTGGTGACCGTCCGGGCGCTGGACGGCGCGCGGAACGAGGCGAGCGACCCGGCGGGGACCGGGCAGCGGCCGGTGGTGACGCGGGTGAGGTGGGAGTACCAGGCGGGCGCGTCGCTGACGCCCGCAGCCGTGACATACGCAGGCGAAGTCCTTGTAGGCCGCAACGCGCTGACCGATCAGCTTCACGCCATCCGCCCGGATGGCACGAAGGCCTGGTCGCTGACCATAGGCGCGGGCACGGTGACCACCGCCCCCAGCATCGGCGCCCAGGCGATCTGGGTCGGCGCGAACGATGGGAAGCTCTACGCGGTGAAGCTGGACGGAAGCGGCGAGCTGACCTCGCCGTCGCGGAGCTGCACCGCGAGCGGCACGTCCAAGGGGCCTCCGGCGGTGCTGACGACGGGGGGTGTAGACGTCGCGTTCGGGGCGTTCTCAAGCACGCAACTCGTCGCGTCCGCTGCAACAAGCTGCGCCTTCTCGCCCATTCGTGATCTGCACTCGACTGGCGCTGCGATCGACCTCGCCGGCAACGTCGTCGCTGCCACGGCGAAGACCGGTGCAGCGAACCTCAGGCGCTACTCGTTTGCCGGTGCGGCCTTCGAGGAGCTCTGGACCGTGGCCGTGGGGACGACGGTAAGCGCGACGCCCGCGTTCGACGCGGACGGGCGCATCCTCACCGGCGGCCAGGATGCAGGGCTCGATCGCACGACGATCACCGGTGTCACCTCCCCGCTCGCGACCCTCACTGGCTCGCTAGACGAGCCACCCATCGTCCTCTCCAACGGCGACATCGTCGTCGGCGACGCGAGCGGGAAGCTCCACCGGCTCCGCGCTGACGGGACGGCGGTCTGGGATCCACCGGTGGACCTCGGTGCTGCGGCCCACGCGCCGATGGCGCTCACCGGCGGCCCGATCCGCTTCCTCGTCGCGACGGTGGACGGCCGACTCCACGCGCTCGACGACGCCGGGGGGATCCTCTGGTCGGGCGCACTCAGCTCCGGGATGGCGCTCGGTCCCGGCAACCTCTACACGCCGCCGGGGAGCACGCGCTCGACCGCCTTCTACGGCGGCGCCGACGGGAAGCTCTACGCGGTCCTCGTCGAAGGGTGGCTCGACACCAGCGCGCCGTGGCCGAAGGCGTGGCACGACGCGAGGAACACGAGCCGCGCGGGCGGGGCGTTCTAACAGGCTGTAGCAGCCATCGGCAGCTCGCGACGTCGCGTTCTCCTGCTCCCTCACCCTGGCCCTCCCCCTCGATGAGGGGGAGGGGACGGTGCCAAGGGGGACTCCTCGCTTTTCAACATCCTCCTACGCCACCTCGGCCAGCGCGAGGAGCCGCCGCGGGTGGTAGGTGTCGGCGAACGGACCGTCCTGGCCCTCGAGGGCGCCGAGGACGGCCTCGCGCCAGCGCTCGGGGATCGCCTGCTCGCCCCAGTACGCGCCGAGGAGCGCGCCGGCGATCGCGGCGTTGGTGTCGGCGTCGCCGCCGCGGTTCACGACGTCCACGAGCGCCGCCTCGAAGCTGGGCGCCTGGAAGAGCTCCCAGAAGGCGAGCCGCAGCGCCACCCGGACGAACCCCTGCGTCTCCAGCAGGTGGACCTCGCCGTCATAGAGCCGCGGGTCGGGCTCCAGCGCCAGGTTCAGGTCCTCGAGGATGGCGTCTACGCCGGCGCGGCGCACCGGGGCGCCGACGGTCCGCGCGCGCGCGAGGAGCGGGGTGGCGCGGATCACCTCCGCGATCGCCTTCTCGAAGAGGGCGAGCGGCTCGGCGGGGCGCTGCGTGAGCGCCGCGGCGATGGCGCCGTTGAGCGCGACGCAGGCGAGCTGGCAGCGCGGGTCGAAGTGCGTGATGGCGGAGTCCCGGAGCGACGCCGCCATCCGGGCGCGGGGATCCCGCG
>JBAVTL010000682.1:0-13844 GCA_049696175.1 Anaeromyxobacteraceae bacterium | reverse complement strand
CCCTCGACCCCTTCCGAGCGGGGCGGCAGCATGATCACCACGTTCTCCGGGTACTGCCAGCCCCAGAGCCAGCCGGTCATGTAGGTGAACAGGCCGAGGACGAAGGTCGTGCCGGTGAACTTGCGGTCCACGCGGCGATCCACCTTCGCGTACGGCGTCTTCACCGTCACGTCCATCGATCTCGGGAAGCCGGTGCGGCCGTGGAGCTGGACCTCGCCCTTCCCGAGGAAGGCGCCGTCCGCGTAGATCCGCGCCGCCTTGTCGTTGGTGACGATGGTGGTGGTCGCGCAACCCGCGAGCGCGAGCCCCATCGCCAGCAGCACCGGGGCCGACCGCACGTCAGAACCCCACGCCCAGCGAGAGCTGCGCGCCGTAGGCGAGCGAACCAGACGTGGTCGCGTCGGTGAGCCGGTAGGTGGTCAGGAACGGGCGCACGTCGCCGCGGACGATCACGGTGCGGGTGCGCCCGAAGATTGCGCCGACGTCGGCGAAGACCTGCAGCCCCGACCCGTCGGGCCCTTCGACGTCCAGGGAACCGTAGCCGAGGCCGCCGCCGACGAACGGGGTGACGTCCCGATCCCAGAGCGGGCGCAGGAGCGCCACGTTGAAGGAGAACCCGCCGCCTGATGAGCCCTGACCGCTGGAGAAGCCCGTCTGGATGTCCGCGAAGAAGGTGCGCGCGTCGTAGAGCCAGAACAGGCTCAGCCCGGCAAGGAACGCCGAGCGGCTCCCGCTCTCGGCCGGCGTCCCGGTCACGGCGAGTCCGAAGTACGAGTTCGCGCGCTGCCGGTTGTACGCGTCCGACTCCTGCTCGGTCACCTCGCTGACGCGCGCATCGTCGAGCGGCTCGCCCTTCACGAGGTGGCGCGCCAGCCGCCGGAGCACGGGGTCGAGATCCTCGGGCGACGCGGCGTCCATGCCGGCGCTCCGCGCGACGCCGTCGAGCGGCTGGAGGGTCAGGTTCACCTTCACCTTCTGCCCCAGCCGAGTGAGCGTCCCGCGCAGCACGGCCGACGCCCCCTTCTCGCGAGCGGCGGAGAGCGGATCGGCGCCCGCGTCGAGGACGAGGACGGCCTGGCCCAGGCTCTCGACGTGCCCCCTCAGCACGGCCTGCGCAGCCGCCACGTGCCCCGGGTGCACGTTGATCCCCTCGAGTGGAGCGAGCGCCCACGTCCCACCCGTGGTGGTGCTGGCGAGCGAGGCAGCGAGTGCGATGGCTGCAGCGAGCATGGACCCTCCCCTGGGATGCGGTCGAGCATACGAGACGGCTCACAGGGAAGAGGACCGAAGCGCGAGGGTGTGACCCCCTGCCCCCCAAATCAGCCGATCTCGACCTTCTTCGCCGTCGGCTTCACGCCGACCACCTTCGGCACGCGGACCTCGAGCACGCCGTCCGCGTAGGACGCGCTCGCCTTCTCGAGCTCCACCTCGGTCGGCAGCCTGACGGTGCGGGTGAACATCCCGCTGGCCCGCTCGAAGCGGAAGTAGCTCCGCCGCTCGACCTTCTCCTCCTTCGCCTTCCTGCCCGTGATCGTGATCGTCTCGGACCCCACCTCGACCGTCAGGTCCTCCCTCTTCATCCCCGGGACCTCGCACTTCGCGACGATGTCGCCGCCGTCCTCGAAGACGTCGATCGGCGGGAGCCGCGCGGCCATCTCGTCGGGGGTCCTGAGCGCGCTCCAGAGCGGTGCCCACCGCTCCATGAAGAGCTCGTCGAGCCGATCCATCAGGTGGGGCATCTCCGTCAGCTTCTCCCTGAGCGGCGCCAGCCTCGGGGTCTCCGCCTTCATCAGTCTTGCCACGTCGGTAACCTCCTTCGATGACCTCAGCTTGTGCCCTGGACGCACCGCGTCAAGACGCTCTGGTGGGTTCGGCCGTAAGGGGAGCGACGCCGGGCCGGGTTCCCCCGGTGGGTCGGTCGGGCACGCCGGCGCATTCGGCCGGCCCCCTGGCCGCGGGAACCGGCTAATACGTGGAGCGCATGCCACGCCGCCGCGGCGCAAGGGAGCTGGAGCTGGATGCCGCCGCGATCCGGGCGCAATCGACTGCGCCGATCTCCCCGCTCCCGGAGCCGCTCGCGATGCTACGGCGCCGGGGGCTCGATCCCCGCCGGTCCCGCCCGGATCTCCCTTTCGACACCGCGCTCCCGCCCGCGCGGCTCGACGCCATCGCAGCTCGGCTCCGCCACTACGCGTTCAGGCTCTTCCTGCGCGGGGCGATCCTCCACCGCGACGGGTTCACGCCGGAGCAGGCGACCCGCTACCTCCCGGCCGACGGCGCCCGCGAGCTCGCCGAGGCCTGCGTCGAGCTAGGGATCGCGGAGCGGCGCGCGGGCGGTCGCTACCGGCTCCTCCACCCGGCCCGCTCGTTCGGCGGCACGCTCGAGTGGTGGCTCGCGCGGGAGATCGCGGTGCACCTCTCCTGCGAGACGGCGTTCGGGATCCGCTCCGGGGCCCGCGGCCTCGGCGGCGACATCGACGTCGTCGCCTCCCTGGAGGGGAAGCTCCTCTACGTCGAGGCCAAGTCCTCTCCGCCGAAGCACGTCACCGTCGAGGAGGTCGCGGCGTTCCTCCAGCGGGTCGAGGCGCTGCGCCCCGACATCGCGCTCTTCGTCGTAGACAGCGCGCTGCGGCTCTCGGACAGGATCCTGCCGCTCTTCGCCGAGGCCTTCGAGCGGCTCGGCGCGCCCCCCGCGACACCCCGGCGGCTCTTCAGGGAGACCTGGGCGCTCACCCCTCACCTCTTCGCGGTGAACGCGAAGGAAGATCTCATCGACAACGTCTGCCGGGCGGTCGCAGCAGGGCTGCGGGCGCTCGCGCCGGAGGCCCCATGCCCTACGTCAACATCAAGATCACCCGCGAAGGCAACGTCACGGCCGAGCAGAAGGCGACCCTCATCCGCGGGGTGACCGAGCTCCTGCGCGACACGCTCGGAAAGAACCCCGCGACCACCGTCGTGGTCATCGACGAGGTGGACACCGACAACTGGGGGATAGGCGGTGAGTCGGTGACGGTGCGGAGGAAGCGGAGCTAGCGGGCCGTTGAGATGCGAGGCGTCCCCCTTGGCACCGTCCCCTGTCGCTCGCCCGCGACAACGAGCGACACGCCGATCCGCCAGGCCCGCGTGATCATGGGCAGAGCTTTACGCGAGCGTGCGGCGGGGGCGCGCCGGCCCCAGCACGTGGTCTGCGATCTTCTTCCCGGTGGCGTTCGGCCCGGCGAAGATCAGGTAGTAGAGGTGGCCGCCCTTGGAGTTGGTCACGAGTCGGGCCGTCGAGACGAACCCGAACACGGCCTTGAGTCGGGCTCGATACCACGACACGAGGCGCTCCCCCGAGTCGGAATGCTTGGTGACCTCCTCGTTGAAGAGGCCGGTCTGGTTCCCGTAGACCACGTCGTACCAGCCAGGGTCGCCGAAGTAGGCGTCGAGCTTCGCGCGCGCCTTCGCAGTGAACTGCGCGCTGCGCGGGAGGAGGCGCTGGATCGCCATCCCTACAGGGAAGTTGATGAAGACCTCGACGTGCTTCGTCGCGGCAAGAAGCTTCACGGTGTCCCAGGGCACCTGCATGCCGAACGGATCGAGGAACACGATTCCCCTCCACCGCCGATCCGCAAAGGCCGCGAGCCGAGATGGATCGTGGGGTCCTCGTGGTCTCGCTTGCGAACGACCGCTCGCCCGGCCGCGGTAAACGCGTCGACGTAGACGGTCTTGAGCGGCGCGTGCTTGCTCAAGATCCTCGTGTACGCCGACAGGTACGCTCGAAGTCCATTTAGCTTCTCGCGCGCCCAAGGCCCTACCTCGGGCAGGTCCTTGCTCATGGCCCTCGCTCCCCCTCGCACGGCAGCTTCTCGCAGAGTGCGTGTCGCCGGTAGTTCCGGTCCCGTGCTCACGGCAGAGTACCAAGCTATACTGACGTTCAGGATCGCGGGCGACGGAGCGAGCGAGGCATGAGCGACCACAGCACCATCGAGTGGACTGACGCGACATGGAACCCCATGCGCGGATGCATCAAGATTTCCCCGGGGTGCGCCCACTGCTACGCCGAGACGTTCGCCGAGCGCTTCCGCGGCGTCCCGGGCCACCCGTTCGAGCAGGGCTTCGACCTGCGGCTCGTGCCCGAGGCGCTCGACCTCCCTCTCCAATGGAAGAGGAGCCGTCTCGTCTTCGTCAACAGCATGAGCGACCTCTTCCTCGAAGGGGTGCCCGACTCGTACATCGTGAAGGTGTTCGAGGTCATGGCGAAGGCCCGCCAGCACCGGTTCCAGGTGCTGACCAAACGAGCCGAGCGACTCGAAGCCTTCACGTCCCGCCACCACCCGTCCGCCAACGTGTGGCTCGGCGTGAGCGTGGAGAACGCGGACTACGCTTGGCGCATCGACCACCTTCGCCGCGCCTCCGGGCGTGTCCGCTTCCTCTCCGTCGAACCGCTACTGGGGCCGATCCCTGACCTCGACCTCCGCAGGATCGACTGGGTGATCGTCGGCGGCGAGAGCGGCGGCAAGAGCCGGCCCATGAACGTGAACTGGGTTCGGGAGATCCGCGACCAGTGCGTTCGCGCGGGCGTGCCCTTCTTCTTCAAGCAGTGGGGCGGCTTCCAGAAGAAGAAGAACGGGCGCGACCTCGACGGACGGACGTGGGACGAGATGCCGCTGGCAGCCGCGGGGTAGCGCGTCAGGCACGGGTCGCGACCGCTCCGTAGAAGCGCGCTTGATGTGGAAAATGCGAGCTAACGCGCCTTCCAGCGGGCACAGCACTGCTCGACGCCTATAGCACGTCGCTTGCTCCCGCTTCACTACTCGTAGCCTTCACCCTCGTCTCCTCGGACATGTGCGCCAAGCTGCCGTGCGAGTTCCCTCATCTCCGCCAACGTGTGCTTGTCCGGGTTCCCTGCGGAGATCCGTCCCCTCCGCAAGTCCAGCAGCACCCGGACTCCTGCGGGATGGGACAACCAGACAGCAAGCCCAGGGGCATCCATGTGGATCGCCTCGCCGGTTCGCGGGTTCGTCCGGTCGAACGTTCCCTCGAGACGCATCTCCGAGTCGCGCTCAAGAACGGCAAGCCATTCCTCTTGCCGAATCGGAGAGGCCTCGCGCTCGATGTGAACTCCGTAACTCATGCTTTCGGGAGGATACGCGTGAGCACGCCGGGCGTGAAGCCTGGCTGCGTCGAGTCGCTGACCGACATCACGCAGCCCTCGACAGCCGAGAGGCGGCGACCAGCATCGGCGCCATCTTTTCGAAGCCATCGAGCTTTCGCAGCTTGATCTGGCCGCTGGCGACGAGGCTGAACAGGAGCACGAGCGCCGCGTCCTCCGTCGGGAGCGACGCCTGCGTCTTGCCGCCGCCGGTGGGGACCGTGAGCGTGAATACTCCGGGCGGCAATCCGGCTCGACCGCGAACGGTCTCCTGGACGAGCGTTCGAGTGGCCGCGACCGTTCCCTCACGCCCAACACGCAACTCGGCGAGGTGCCGGTCGAGCCGCTGACCCAACTCGGGGATGGACGGATATTGGCCGCGCTCTCCCGCGCGCTCCCGCTCGACGAAGGCTTCCGTGTCGAGCGAGTCGGCATCGACGAGCGTGCACGGCGCCCGCCGAGGAGTGATCGACCCGGCCTCTAATTCCGGCGCACTCCGAGCAGTCGTCGATCCCGGTTGCAGCCCGGATCATTTCCTGGAACTCGGCGGCGAACTTCCCGAGGTCATGCCACCGTCCGGCGAGCTCGCCCCACGCTGGGTCGCAGAAGGGCGTGACGAAGCGTGCCGCGAGCCGCGCCACGCCTTCAAGGTGATCCACCAACGGCTGAACACGCGCCCCGTCCTCAGAGACGTGCGCGATTGCGTCACCCGATCGATGCCCTCGCCCCACCGTGAAGCGCACTCTACTTGACGACTCCGACAAACGAGCCAATCAAGTCTGACATCCGCCGAATCAAGTGAGGCGTCACGACGCTCTTCATCCAACCGAACGTCTCTTTGGGCCGGTTCCTGGTTCATTGGCTGCAGCCGGCGCGGCAGACTGCCGCTCCCTCACCCTGACCCTCTCCCTCGATGAGGGAGAGGGGACGGTGCCAAGGGGAACGGCTCGATTCCCAGCAGCCTGCGACTAGCGGGCTGGCGGCAGCCCCAGCGCCACCAGCTCCGCGACGTCCATCGCCTTCAGCGTCTCCTCGCGCCCGAGCTCGGCGATCCCGTCCTTCACCATCGTGAGGCAGAACGGGCACGCCGTGGCGACCACGCCGCCCTTCGCGCCGAGCGTGGCCGCGGCCTCCTTCACCCGCTCCTGGTTGATGCGCGTCCCGAGCTTCTCCTCGAGCCACATCCGGCCGCCGCCCGCGCCGCAGCAGAACGCCTTGCGGCGGCTCCGGTCCAGCTCCCACGGGACGATGCCGACCGACGCGAGCGCGGCGCGCGGCTCCTCGTAGACGCCGTTCCAGCGGCCGAGGTAGCAGGGGTCGTGGTACGTGACCGCGGCGCCGTCGAGCGCGGCGGCCGCGCCCGGCGTGAGCCGCCCGTCCGCCACGAGCCGCGCGATGAGCTGCGCGTGGTGGACGACCTCGTACCGCCCACCGAAGTCCGGCAGCTCGTTGGCGATCGTGTTGAGGCAGTGCGGGCACTGCACGAGGATCTTCGTCACGCCGTACCGGCCGAAGGTCTCGACCAGCGACGCCGCCTGGAGCTGGAACAGGTACTCGTTGCCGAGCCGGCGCGCGGCGTCGCCGGTGCAGGTCTCCTCCTCGCCGAGGATCGCGAAGGAGACCTTCGCCTCGCGGAGGATCCGCACGATGGCGCGCGAGACCTTCTGCTGCCGATCGTCGTACGAGCCGGCGCAGCCGACGAAGAAGAGGTACTCGAAGGGCCCGCCCGCCGACGCGCGCGGGACGTCCAGGTCGGCGCACCAGTCGGCCCGCTTGTTGGAGCCGATGCCCCACGGGTTCCCCTGCGTCTCGATCGCCTTGAAGATCCGGGCCGCCTCGTCCGGCATGGCCGAGTCCACCTGGACCGCCTGCCGGCGTAGATCGACGAGGCGCGGCACGTTCTCGATGAGGACCGGACAGGCCGTCTCGCACCAGCCGCAGGTCGTGCAGGCCCAGAACGTGTCAGGCCCGACGACGGTCGAGAGGGCCGGCAGCTTCGCGACGGCCGCCTCGCGCGCCGCGCCGTCCTTCGCGCGGGCGACCTCGAGGAGCGCGGGGCCGGCCTCGAGGAGGTGGTGGCGCAGCGTCCGGTTCACCTCCTTGTGCGAGAGCGGCTTGCCGGTGACCACGGTCGGGCAGCGGGTCTCGCAGCGGCCGCACTCGGTGCAGGAGAGGACGTCCCAGCCCTCCTTCCACGAGAGGTCCTTCGCCGTCGCCGTCCCGAAGCGGGCGTCCTCTGCTTCGAGGTCGAGCTTCGCGAGCCGCGCCTCCGGCGGCAGCCTGCGGAAGAACACGTTCGCCAGCGCCGTGACGACGTGGAAGTGCTTCCCGAACGGGAGGAAGACGAGGAAGACCAGGACGAAGGCGAGGTGGAGGAGCCAGGCCGCGTTCCGCTCGCCCCCCATCAGCCAGTCGGTGACCATCAGCCCCAGGATGAGCGAGAGGATGAACGGCCCCTCCCACGAGCGCGTCAGGCGCGCTGGCTTCGTGACGAGCCGTCGCCACAGGAAGCCGAGAGCGCCGATCGTCGCACCGAGGACGGCGAGGTCCTTCACGAAGAGGTAGGCGCGCGCCAGGGCCGACCGCGGGAAGAGCCCCGGCAGCTCGAACCCTGCCGCGAGGGCGAAGAGGGTGAGGGTCCGCCACGCGAGGACGAGGAACGCGCCGAAGACGAGGACGTGGAGCACGCCCGCGAGCCGCTCCTCCGGATCGACGAGCCTCCGCTGGAGGAAGCCGAAGCGCAGGAGCGACTCGCCCCGCTCGTCGCGCCGGTCGCACCGGTCGTCCCGCCGCAGCGCCCGCAGCGGGGCCACCCGCCTCCAGACCGCGTAGCCGAAGAGGCCGAGCGCGGCGGCCAGCATCGCGGCGACGACGAACGGTTCCCAGGAGGTTTCGCCCATGCGGACGCGACGTTAGCGGCGCCGGGCGCCGGGGGCAAGGCGGACGGCCGGGGGATCTTGACGCACCGTGGTGCGCCCTCGACGGGCGGATTTGCTACAGTCGGGCGCCACCTCGCGTCGAACCTCCCCCGAGGATACGTGGAATCGCAGAAGGTCTTCGTCGCTGGCCACCCGATGGCGTACTTCCGCACCGGCCGCGGCGAGACCGTGCTGCTCGTGCACGGAACGCTGACGAACTCCGTCATCTGGCGGGAGGTCGCGCCTCTCCTCGCCGCGCGGCGCCAGGTCGTCGTGGTCGATCTGCTCGGCTGCGGTGAGTCCACCAATCCCATGCGGCTCTCGCTCTCGGCGAAGGCCCAGGCCGACTACCTCGCCGAGTTGGTGCAGTGGCTCGGGATCGGGCCGGTCCATTTCGTGGGTCACGAGGTGGGCGGCGCGATCGGGCAGGTGCTCGCGGTCCGCCACCCGAAAATTTTGCGCTCGCTGACGCTCGTGAACTCTGTAGCCGGCGAGCTCTGGCCGGTCCGGCCGATCACTGGGCTACGCCTCCCGATCGCCAGGCAGCTGCTCCTCTCGATGTGCGATGCGGGGCTCGGCGACTGGTTCGTCCGCAGCGCGCTCTACCACCGGGAGAAGGCGACGCCTGCGCTGATGCGCGCCCTTCGCAGCCCGCTGCAGACCCTCCCCGGACGCCGCGCGGCCATCCACTTCGCGCGCGACCTCGACAGCGCGGAGCTCACCTCGATCGCCCCCGACCTGTCGCGCCTTTCGATTCCGGTGCAGGTCGTGTGGGGCGACGCCGACCGGTACCTTCCCCGCGCGACGCCCGAGCGGCTGCTCGCGTCCTTCCCCGGAGCGAAGCTGCACCGGATCCAGACCGCAGGGCACCTGGTTCCGATCGACGAACCGGAGCGGCTCGCGGAGATCCTGCTGGACGGTTCTTCCTAGCGTACGAATCGGCCAAAAGAGGCTCGGATTCGTCCACTTTCGACGTCTTCGAGCCGCGGGGCACACACCGGATCAACTTCTTGACATGCCCGCTCGGGTCGCAGCATGGTGCACATCCGCGCGCGCACCGATTGCACGTCGTGGCGCGATTCACGACTTCCAGTTGCTCCTCCACCGTAGAAGGGAAATGCCTACATGCGACTGTTCTCGGACTCGATCGGAAGAAAGGCGGTCATGGCGGTCACGGGCCTGTTGCTGGTCGTGTTCCTCATCGGCCACCTGCTCGGAAACATGACCATCTTCAAGGGGCCGGACGGCATCAACGCCTACGCGGAGCACCTCCACGCGCTCCAGCCCATCGTGTGGGGCAACCGGATCGTGATGGGGCTCGCGATCGTCCTCCACGTCATCCTCGCCATCCAGGTCACCCTCGAGAACTGGGCGGCCAAGCCGATCAAGTACGCGGTCTCGAAGTCCCTCAAGGCGACCTTCGCCAGCAAGAACATGATCTGGACCGGCGTCATCGTGGCGGTCTTCGTCGGCTACCACCTGCTCCAGTTCACCATCCGCTCCACTCCCGGGCTCGCGCTCGGCACCGACGCGCTCGGGCGCTTCGACGTCTTCACGATGGTGATCACGTCGCTCTCGGGCGCCGTCGTCGCGGCGATCTACGTCATCGCCATGCTGGCCGTCTTCTTCCACCTCACGCACGGCGTCCAGAGCCTCTTCCAGACCGCCGGCCTCAGCAACGCAGCCATGCTTCCCCGCTACGGGATCATGGGCAAGGTGCTCTCGGCCATCTTCCTGATCGGCTTCGGGTCCATCCCCGTGGTCATCCTCCTCGGAATGCTCAAGTAAGGACGACACCATGATCCTCGACGGAAAGGCACCTACCGGCCGCATCGAAGAGTCGTGGGACAAGGCCCGCTTCGACCTGAAGCTGGTGAATCCCGCGAACAAGCGGAAGTACAAGATCCTCGTGGTGGGCACCGGCCTCGCCGGCGCGTCCGCCGCCGCCAGCCTCGGCGAGCTCGGCTACAACGTGGAGGCGTTCTGCTACCAGGACAGCCCCCGTCGCGCCCACTCGATCGCCGCGCAGGGCGGCATCAACGCCGCGAAGAACTACCCGAACGACGGCGACAGCATCTACCGCCTGTTCTACGACACCATCAAGGGCGGCGACTTCCGCGCCCGTGAGGCCGACGTCTGGCGGCTCGCGCAGGTCTCCAACAACATCATCGACCAGTGCGTCGCGCAGGGCGTGCCGTTCGCCCGCGACTACGCCGGCTACCTCGACAACCGCTCCTTCGGCGGCGCCCAGGTCTCGCGCACCTTCTTCGCGCGCGGCCAGACGGGTCAGCAGCTCCTCCTCGGCGCCTACACGGCCCTCTCCCGCCAGATCAAGGCGGGGTCGGTGAAGATGTTCGCCCGCACCGAGATGCTCGACCTCGTCGTCGTCGACGGTGAGGCGAAGGGCATCACGGTCCGCGACCTCGTGACCGGCGAGATCCGCACGCACGTCGGCGACGCGGTCGTGCTCGCCACGGGCGGCTTCGTGAACGCGTTCAACCTGTCGACCAACGCGATGGGCTGCAGCGTCACGGCCAACTGGGCGGCCCACAAGAAGGGGGCGTTCTTCGCGAACCCCTGCTTCACGCAGATCCACCCGACCTGCATCCCGCAGGCGGGCGACTACCAGTCGAAGCTGACGCTCATGTCCGAGTCGCTCCGCAACGACGGCCGGATCTGGGTCCCGAAGAAGAAGGAAGACTGCAACAAGCCGGCGAACCAGATCCCCGAGGAGGATCGCGACTACTACCTCGAGCGGAAGTACCCGACGTTCGGCAACCTCGCCCCGCGCGACATCGCCTCCCGCGCCGCCAAGGAGGCCTGTGACGACGGCCGTGGCGTCGGCCCCGGCGGTCGCGGCGTCTACCTCGACTTCGCCGCCTCCATCAAGCGGCTCGGCGAGCACGTCATCCGCGAGCGGTACGGCAACCTCTTCGAGATGTACGAGCGGATCACCGACGAGAACGCCTACAAGCAGCCGATGCGCATCTACCCCGCGCCGCACTACGCCATGGGCGGCCTCTGGGTGGACTACAACCTGATGAGCAACGTCCCCGGGCTCTTCGTGCTCGGCGAGGCGAACTTCTCGGTCCACGGCGCGAACCGCCTGGGCGCGAGCGCGCTCATGCAGGGGCTCGCGGACGGCTACTTCGTCATCCCCAACACCATCGGCGGCTACCTGGCGTCCACCAAGCCGGGCAAGGTCAAGGCTGACGCGGCGGAGTGCGCCCAGTCGGTCGCAGAGGTGAAGGCCACGTCGCAGAAGTTCCTCTCGATCAACGGGAAGAAGACGCCCGCGGACTTCCGGCGCGAGCTGGGCAAGGTCATGTGGGAGGACGTCGGCATGGCCCGCAGCGAGAAGTCGCTGACGGACGCCATCAAGAAGATCCCCGCCATCCGCGAGGAGTTCTGGCAGAACCTCAAGGTGTCCGGGTCGGGCGCCGAGATGAACCAGCAGCTTGAGAACGCCGGCCGCACCGCCGACTTCCTCGAGTTCTCCGAGCTGCTCTCCCGCGACGCGCTGCACCGCAACGAGTCGTGCGGCGGCCACTTCCGCGTCGAGCACCAGTACCCGGACGGCGAGGCGAAGCGCGATGACGCGAACTTCACCTACACCGCGGCCTGGGAGTTCAAGGGCGTCGGCAAGGAGCCGGAGCTTCACAAGGAGCCGCTGAAGTTCGACAACGTCCACCTCGCGGTCCGGAGCTACAAGTAATGAGCGCACACGAGACGATGAACCTGAAGCTGATCGTCTGGCGCCAGGCGAGTCCGACGGCGCCGGGCAAGTTCGAGACGTACGAGGCCAGGAACATCACGCCCCACCACTCCTTCCTGGAGATGATGGACGTGGTGAACGAGGACCTGATCAAGGCCGGCAAGGAGCCGATCACCTTCGATCACGACTGCCGCGAGGGCATCTGCGGCATGTGCTCGGCGGTCGTGAACGGCGTCCCGCACGGTGGGCAGGAGCGCACCACGCTCTGCCAGCTCCACATGCGGAAGTTCAAGGACGGCGACGTGATCTACCTCGAGCCCTGGCGGGCCCGGGCCTTCCCGATCATCCGTGACCTCATGGTCGACCGCGGCGCCCTGGACAAGCTGATCCAGGCGGCCGGCTACGTCTCCTGCCACACCGGCGGCGTGCCGGACGGCAACGCGACGCCGATCCCGAAGCCGGACGCCGAGTACGCGATGGACGCGGCCGAGTGCATCGGCTGCGGCGCGTGCGTCGCGGCCTGCCCGAACGGCGCGGCGATGCTCTTCGCCGGCGCGAAGATCTCGCAGTACGCGGCGCTCCCGCAGGGCCAGGTGGAGGCGCCCCAGCGCGTCGCCGCGATGGTCAAGGCGATGGCCGAGAACGGGTTCGGCAACTGCACGAACCACTACGAGTGCCAGGCGGCCTGCCCGAAGGGCGTGAACGTCAAGTTCATCACCCGCCTGAACCGTGAGTTCCTCAAGGCCCTCGTCCTCGAGAAGGTCGGCGCCATCCCGTCGACGGAAGCCTAGCGGCCCTCGCAGCACGGTCGTCTGATTCGCTGACGGGGCAGGGGCGCACGCCCCTGCCCCGTTTCTCTTCGCAGGGAACTGGAGGAACGGTGAGCCTCGATCCTGAACTGACCGCGCAGCTGAGGCGGGTCCTCGCGGCGCTGGAGCCGATGCTCCCCCCGCCGGCGCAGAAGATCGACTGGGCGACCTGCCACGCCGCCAACTGGCGCCGCAGCGCCTTCACGGGGACCCTGGAGCCGGTCCCGAGCATCGAGGCGATCCACCTCGACGACCTCATCGGCATCGAGCCCCAGAAGCAGGTCCTCGAGGCGAACACCCGCCAGTTCCTGGCCGGCCTGCCGGCGAACAACGCGCTCCTCTGGGGAACACGTGGCACCGGGAAGTCGTCCGTGGTGCGCGCGCTCCTCCACGCCTACGCGGCTCAGGGGCTGCGTATCATCCAGATCGACAAGGACGACTTCGTCAGCCTCCCGGCCATCGGGGACGCGCTGAAGGGGCAGCCCTTCAAGTTCATCGTCTTCTCAGACGACCTCTCGTTCGAGTCCACCGACGCGAGCTACAAGGTGCTGAAGAGCGCCCTCGACGGCGCCGTCTATGCCCTGCCCGAGAACGTGCTCATCTACGTCACCTCGAACCGGCGCCACCTGGTCGCGGAGTACGCGAGCGACAACCGCGGCGCGATGATGGTGGAGGGCGAGGTGCACCACGGCGAGGCGGTGGAGGAGAAGATCTCCCTCTCCGGCCGCTTCGGCCTCTGGGTGGCGTTTCACCCGTTCAGCCAGGAGCTCTACGTCGACGTCACCCGGCGCTGGGCCGCGAAGCTGGCGCAGCAGCTCGGCGCGACGCTCCCCTGGACGCAGGCGGCCGAGAGCGAGGCGGTCCTCTGGTCACAGAAGAAGGGGGACCGGAGCGGACGGATCGCCTGGCAGTTCGCCTGCGACTGGGTCGGGCGCGGGGTGATGGCGCAGCGGGGGTGAAGCTCTCCCCTCTCCTCCACCGGGGGAGAGGGTCAGGGGGCGTCGCCGCGGACCACCTGCTTCGCGATCACGTCGTGGTTCAGCCACCGCACCGGCGCGGTCGGCTCCCACGAGGCGTCGAACATGAGCCTGCCGACGGCCGGGAGGACCGCCCGGGAGAGCTCCGCAGCGACCGGGTTCTTCGGGTCGGGGCTCATGGCGAGCAGCGCGTCCGAGGCGGCGAGCATCGCCTCCAGCTGCTCGCGAGCCGTGTGCTGCGGCCACACGGCGCGGTCCCGGAACGGCGCGGTGACCGGCGAGGAGAGGTAG
>JBAVTL010000681.1:0-2164 GCA_049696175.1 Anaeromyxobacteraceae bacterium | reverse complement strand
CCGCAGGCTCGCCTTCTACGAGATCTCGGCGGCGGCGATCCTCTTCCTCGCGGTCGCCGGCGCCCGCGTGGCCGCGATCGCGCGCCACCCCGGGGCGGACGCCCTCAGCCACACGCTCGAGACTCAGGGGACGCTCGTCGCGGTCCTGTTCGCGCTGGGGAGCGGCCTCCTGGCGGCGACGGCGGTCTTCGTCGGCGCCTCGGTCGGCTTCCTCCTCGGGGGACACGGCCGGCTAGACCTCTCCTTCTCGTGGGAGCTCTTCGTCGCCCGCAGCCACCTCCGGATCTCCGCGCGCACGCTGCTCGGCCTCTTCGCGCTGGTGGTCACGGGGCTCGTCCCCGGGCTGCTGGTGCTGCTCGGCGCCTCGCTCTGGCGCGACGCCGCCGAGCGGCGCGGCGACCGGCGCGGCGAGCCCAGCTGGCGCGTGCGGCTCCCCGCGACGCACCTGATGACCCTGATCTCCATCGCGGGCGTCGCGATCGGGGTCTGGGCGCTCACGGTCGTCCTCTCGGTGATGAGCGGCTTCGAGGCCGACCTCATGCGGAAGATCCTGGGGGCGCAGGCCCACGGGAACGTCATGAAGTACGGCGAGGCGGAGTTCACCGAGTGGGCGGACGTCCGGACGCGCCTGCTCGCGGTCCAGGGGATCAAGGGCGCGACGCCGTTCGTCTACGGCGAGGTGATGCTCTCCTCCGGCGGCAACCTGACCGGCGCGGTGATCAAGGGGATCGACGCCGACACCGTCGGGACCGTGACCGACCTGGCCGCCAACGTCCAGGACGGGCGGCTCGAGTGGCTCAAGCGCCCAGCGGAGATCGCGAAGCGGCCGCGCGAAGGGCAGCCCGCGGCCGCGCCGCCCGCGCGGGCCCTCCCGGGCATCGTCATCGGGCGGGAGCTGTCCCGCGGCCTCCGGGTAGGCGTCGGCGACACGGTCGACGTCGTCTCCCCGATCGGCGACCTCGGGCCGGCGGGGCCGCAGCCGAAGAGCCGCAGCTTCCGGATCGCCGCGATCTTCTACAGCGGCATGTACGAGTTCGACTCCAAGTTCGCCTACCTCGACCTCCACGAGGCGCAGCGCTTCTTCGGCACCGGCGACGCCGTCACCGGGCTGGAGGTGAAGGTGGCGGACGTGGACCTCGCCCGCGCGACGATGTCCCGCGCGCTGGCCGCGCTCGACGGCTACCCGTACCGCGTGAAGGACTGGGGCGAGATGAACCGCAACCTCTTCTCCGCGCTGCAGATGGAGAAGGTGGTGATGGCGATCATCCTCGGCTTCATCGTGCTGGTCGCGAGCTGCACGATCGTGGCGACGCTCATCATGCTGGTGCTGGAGAAGACGCGGGAGATCGCCGTCCTCAAGTCGATGGGGGCCTCCGTCGCGAGCGTGATGAAGGTCTTCGTCGCCGAGGGGCTCGTCATCGGCGCGGTCGGCACCGTCTTCGGCCTCACGCTGGGCTACGGCACGTGCCTGCTCATCGACAAGGTGGGGATCCCGCTCGACCCCGACGTCTACTACATCGACAACCTGCCGGTGCTGATCGACCCGGCGCAGTTCGTCTTCTGCGCGCTCGCGGCCATCACGCTCTCCTACCTCGCCACCCTCTATCCGGCCACGAAGGCGGCGCGCCTGCGCCCCGTCGACGGCCTGCGGAGCGAGTGATGGAGGCCGCCAGCGTGTCCGCGCCGTTCGTCCGCATCGAGGGGCTGACCAAGGCCTACCTGCACGGCGGGAAGCGGCTGGAGGTCCTCCGTGGGCTCGACCTCGAGATCGCCGCCGGCGAGCTGGTGGCGCTCACCGGGCCGTCCGGCGCCGGCAAGAGCACCTTCCTCCACGTGATCGGCACGCTCGACGCGCCGACCCACGGCCGCGTCCTCTTCGACGGCGAGGACGTCTTCGCCCGCGGCGAGGAGGCGCTCGCCGACTTCCGCAACGGCGCGATCGGCTTCGTCTTCCAGAGCCACCACCTGCTCCCGGAGTTCACGGCGCTGGAGAACACGATGATGCCCGCGCTGGTCGGACGGCTCGCGCGCGCCGAGGCGCGCCGCCGCGCCGAGGAGATGCTCGCGCTCGTCGGCCTCTCGGAGCGGATGGACCACAAGCCGGGCGAGCTCTCCGGCGGCGAGCAGCAGCGCGTGGCGCTCGCGCGGGCGCTCTGCCTCCGGC
>JBAVTL010000680.1:0-20596 GCA_049696175.1 Anaeromyxobacteraceae bacterium | reverse complement strand
GCCTGGCGAAGGCCGGCGGCCCCTCGACCGGCGGCGCGCCGGGCGGGAACGGAAGCGGCGGGATCCCCGCCGCCCGAAGCTTCGAGAGCTCCTCGTCCACGAGGGCGCGGAAGGGCTCGAAGCCCAGCGCCTTCACGAGGAACTTGAGCCGGTTCCGGCTCCGGTTCACCCGATCTCCACGGGCGTGGAAGACCCTGACGAGCGCCTCCGCGAGCGCGAGCAGCTCGGCGGCCGGGAGGAACTCGAAGAGCCTCGCGCCGTTCGTGGGGAGCGACGAGGTGCCCCCCGCGACCGTCACCGCGAACCCGCGCTCCTCCCCTGCGGCCCCCTCGCGGACGACCGCCCGCAGCCCGAGATCCTGGATGGCTGTGGCGACATGGTCGTCGGCGCACCCCTCCAGCGCGATCTTGAACTTGCGCGGGAGGGTCGAGGCGAGCGGGTGGCGCAGGAAGTGGCGGGTGAGCGCCTCGGCGTAAGGCGTGACGTCGAACGGCTCGGAGGGGGAGACGCCGGCCAGGGGGCAGGTGACGACGTTGCGCACGACGTTGCCACCCGTGCCGGACGTGGTGATCCCCGCCGCCGCGAGCCTCCGGAGCGCGGGCTCTAGATCGGCCGGGCGCAGGAAGTAGGCCTGCAGGTTCTGCCGCGTCGTCAGGTGGGCGTAGCCGCACGCGTGCTCCTCGACGACCGCCGCGAGGGCGCGAAGCTGCTCCGCGGTCGCGATCCCCTGAGGGACCTTGATGCGGAGCATGTGGACCCCCTCCTGGCGCTGGCTGTACGCGCCGCGGGCCACCCGGTAGCTGCGCCAGGCGTCGGCGTCGAGCTCCCCGCGCTCGTAGCGACCGAGCGTGGTGACGAAGTCGTCGATCTCTGCCCCGTCAGCGAAGGAGGCGCGGGGGCGAGGGTCGCTGGAGGGCTGCCGCGTGTCGGCCATGAGGTCCGTTTCCGTCCGGGCGGGCG
This sequence comes from Anaeromyxobacteraceae bacterium, assembly GCA_049696175.1. Taxonomy (GTDB): domain Bacteria; phylum Myxococcota; class Myxococcia; order Myxococcales; family Anaeromyxobacteraceae; genus DATIVK01. Next base: position 19,636 of record JBAVTL010000680.1, on the reverse strand, counting down.
CCGGCGCCGGAGCTTCCGGCGGGACGCACCCCGTGAAGTGCGAGGCGTATCCTAGATAACGGACACGATTCCTGTCAACCGGAGGACAGAGGAACTTCCGCGCGAGCGGATGGCGCCCCGTGTCCACGGCGTCGGCCCCCGGGACGACCGGCGAGTGATCCCGCGGGCTTGCGCTCCCGCGACTGCCCCGACCGTAGCCCATGCCCCTCCGGGAGGCCATGACGGCTCGCGCCGCACCGGCCCAACGCGCTCGACGAGGTCGACCGGGTCGCCGAGGCGCTGGACCAGGGCTGAGGCGACGACTACGCCGGGATCCCCTCGAACAGGACGCTCGAGAGGTAGCGCTCGCCTGCGTCCGGCAGGACGACCACGATGAGCTTCCCCTTCGACGCCGGCTGCTGCGCCACCTTGATGGCCGCCGCGACCGCCGCGCCGCCGGAGATGCCGCTCGTGATCCCCTCCTCCTTGTGGAGCCGCCGCGCGTGCTCGATCGCCTCGTCGTTCGAGACGGTCACGACGTCGTCGACCAGGTCGAGATCGAGCGTGTCGGGCTTGAAGCCGGCGCCGATCCCCTGGATCTTGTGCGGCCCAGGCTTGACCGGCTCGCCGTTGCGGAGCTGCGTCAGGACCGGCGAGTGGACGGGCTCGACGGCCACCGCACGGATCGCCTTCTTCTTCTCCTGCTTGATGTAGCGCGACACGCCGGTGATCGTGCCGCCGGTGCCGACGCCGGAGACGAAGATGTCGATCGCGCCGTCGGTCCCCTCCCAGATCTCGGGCCCCGTGGTGCGGAAGTGGACCTCCGGGTTCGCCGGGTTCTTGAATTGCTGCGGGAGGAAGTACTTCTTCGGATCGCTGGCCGCGATCTCCTCGGCCTTGGCGATGGCTCCCGGCATCCCCTTCGCCCCCTCGGTCAGGACGAGCTCCGCCCCGAACGCCCGGAGCATGCGCCGCCGCTCGAGCGACATCGTCTCCGGCATCGTGAGGATGATCGGATAGCCACGCGCCGCCGCGACGAAGGCTAGCGCGATGCCGGTGTTGCCGCTCGTCGGCTCGACGATGGTCCGGTCCTTCGAGCCCGGCGTCAGCTGGCCGGCCTTCTCCGCGGCGTCGATGAGCGCCGTCCCGATCCGGTCCTTCACCGAGTAGGCCGGGTTGCGCCCCTCGATCTTGGCGACGATCGTGGCATGAAGTCCCTTGCCGATCGCGTTGAGCCGGACGAGCGGCGTGTTACCGATGCTGCGGCTGTTGTCTTCGAAGATCCGTGCCATGCGATTACCTCGACGTGAGGGGTTGTTGTAATCACCGAACCCAGAAGAGGAGCCTCCCCCTCAGCCGGTCCAGCAGGTACATCGAGAGGAAGGTCACCGCCCCGGTGTAGAGGATCCCCGCGACCATCCGCGGGTAGTCGGCGTAGTCGGCGTAGAACTGGACGAACCGCCCGAGCCCCGCGTTCGCCCCGAAGAGCTCCGCGACCGTGAGCAGGATGAAGGCGAGCGCGAGCGCGACCGACATCCCCGAGAAGACGTGCGGCAGCGCGCCGGGGAGGACGATGCGCCAGAGGTACTCGACGCCCCGGATCTCGAGCGCGCGGGCGCCGTCCTTGTGCCGCCCGTCGAGCGCATGGACGCCGGCAGCCGTGTTGAGGAAGACCGGCCAGAAGCCCCCGACGAAGACGACGAAGATGGCCGAGAGCCGGAAGGTGGGGAGGACCGCGATCGCGTAGGGGATGTAGACGGTCGGCGGGATGGGCGCTGCGACCCGCGCGAACGGGACGAAGGCACGGGCGAGCCAGCCGGTCGTGCCCACGAGGAGCCCCGCAGACGTCCCCAGCACCACCGCGGCCGTCCACCCGGGCACGAGGATGAGGAGTGACGACCAGGTGCCGCGCAGCAGCTCCGGCAGCGACGCCCTCAGCGCCCGGAGCGTGACCGCTGGTGACGGGAGGAGCGGGTTGCCGTCCTGCGCATGGAGCGACGTGGCCAGCTGCCAGGCAGCGAGGAGGGCCGCGAAGAGGAGCACCGCCTCCGCCCCGTGAGGCAGCGTCAGCCGTCGCTTCGGCGCAGGGGGCGCGACCCCGCCCGCCGCGATCTGGGCCACCGTGGTGAGATCGGACATTGGGGCCTGACCGTCAGAGGTTTCGCCCGGGGAACTTCTTCTGCAGCTCCGCCCAGACGGGCTCCTTCGGGCTCTCCTTCGCGAGCCCGTCGAGCGCCTCCTTGTAGACGCCGAGCTCGACGTGCGAGTCGATCGACTCCTTCGTGTCGATGAACTGGCTCTCCTGCATGGTCTTCCAGAAGCGCCGGATCCCCTTCAGGTTCGGATCGGTGTTCTGCTCGACGAAGCCGCTGTAGAAGGCCTTCTCGACCAGCCCGCGGTCGAGCTTCAGGTACTTCACGATCGCGTCCACCGTGTGCTGGTGGTCTTCGCGGGTGAACTTCTCCGCCCGGAGGATTGCCCGTACCAGCCTCACCCACCGCGCGCGCTCGCGGAGGGCCGAGGCGCGGACGGTGAGGCGGCAGCATGGATGGCCGGGCTGGAGCGTGTTGGAGCGCGAGACGATCCTGAGCCCCTGCTCCTCGGCGCGATAGTCGTGCGGGCCCCAGACCACCCCGGCGTCGACCTGCCCGGACTTCACCGCCTCGATGACGGCTGGCGGATTCTTCAGCTCGAAGATCTGCAGGTCCTTGCGCCAGTCGAGCCCGGCGTCGTGCAGCGCGCCGCGGAGGACGGCGTCACCGGACGCGAGCCGGACGGTCGCGACCTTCTTCCCCCTTAGGTCCGCGACGCCCTTGATGGAGCCCGCGTTCGCCGGGGTCGTGATGATGGCGGCGTCCTCCCCCATCACCCCGCCGATGATCTTGAGGTCAGTCCCGCGGGAGATGTGGACGAGCGGCGCCGTCGTGCCGAACGCCCCGAGATCGACCTTCCCGGCCACCAGGGCGTTGATGCCGTCGGCCGAGTTGACGAACTCGACCAGCTCGACCTCGAGCCCCTCCTTCGCGAAGAAGCCTTGCTCCTGGGCGACGAAGAACTTCGCGTGCCCGGTCACCGGCAGGTAGCCGATCCGGAGCTTCTCCGCCCCCGCCGCCGGCCCCGCCGCGATCGCGGCCAGCGCCGTCACCAGGACTCCAAGGCTCTTCATCGAGCTCATCTCCATCCCTTTCCGGGGGCCCGCCCCGCGTCCGACGAAACAGCATCGCATCCTAGATAACGGATGCGGCTCCTGTCAAGCGGACTGCCGACTCCTCCCAAAGCCTCACCGCGGCTTTGGCGACTTGACCTGCCTCTGCTATCGCGGATATTCGTCCTACCGAAAGGTCGCCTCGGGAGCCCCGGTCAGCGGGGCGCCCACACGTCAGGACCCCCAGATGCTAGAGCTACGCAGCCTCTCCTTCGAATACGGCGCCGGGCCGGTGATCTCCGGCGTAGACCTGACCGTTCCAGCGGGTCAGTTCCTGTCGCTGCTCGGCCCCAGCGGCTCGGGCAAGACGACGCTGCTCCGGCTCGTCGCCGGCCTGGAGCGGCCGACTGCCGGCACGATCCGGTGGCGCGGGGCGCCGATCGAGGGGCCGTCCCTGCGGCGAGGCATCGTCTTCCAGGATTACTCGCTCTTCCCCTGGATGACGCTCCGCCAGAACGTGGAGTTGGCGATCGGCAAGGCCAACCGCGACCTCGCGCGCTCCGGGAGGCGGGATCTGGCCGATGAGTACCTCTCGCTCGTGGGGCTCGGCGGCTCTGGCTCGAAGCACCCGCACGAGCTCTCCGGCGGCATGCGGCAGCGCGGCGCCATCGCCCGGGCCATCGCCCTCGGCCCCGAGCTGCTCCTCCTGGACGAGCCCTTCGGCGCGCTCGATCCGGTGAACCGGGCCCGGCTCCAGGACCTGCTCCTCGAGATCTGGAGCGCGTCCACGCCACGGAAGACCGTCCTCCTCGTCACGCACGACGTGGACGAGGCGCTGCTGCTGGGAAGCCGCGTCGTCGTCCTCGGGAGCGCCCCAGGGCGGATCATCGCAGACCTGGAGGTCCCGTTCCCATACCCGCGCTCGCGGCGCTCCCTCTTCGCCGCCCACGAGTACGTGGAGCTGGAGGAGCGGATCGCAGCCCACTACCGGCACGACGTCATCGCCAGGATCGAGCTGCCGGACGTGGTAGCCGGGCTCGCCGAGCAGATCTGAGCGGCGTCAGGCGCTGCGCAGCCGCGCCAGCCGCTCAGCCGTCACCGGGAAGCCGATCTCGGCGACCGCCGCCATCATCGCGTCGATGTTGGCGAAGGGGGTCTCCGTGGGGAGGCTGCAGCCAGAGGCCACCGTGTATCCGCGCGGGCTCTCCCAACCCTTCTCGACGCAGTCCAGGACGGCCGCGCGCACCGCGCTGGGAGTCCCGAGCAGCATGACCTCGGAGGGCCGGACGTTCCCCATGATCCGGACCCGGCCGCCGACCTCGCTCCTGGCCACCGCGAGGTCGACGTCGTTGTCGAGGCTGAGGCAGTCCGCGCCCGTCTCGACCATCGCCTCCCAGATCCGGCGGGTGTCACCGCAGATGTGGAGCGTCACCCGCTTCCCGCGGGCGTGGACGTGCTCCACGAGCCGCCGGAGGTAGGGGAGCGAGAGCTGCCTGAACGTCTGCGGGCTGATCACCGAGCAGGAGGACATCGCGTCGGTGAGGCTCGGCGTGCAGCCGAGGTCCAGCATGGCGTCCGCGAGGAGGAGCGCCGCCTCGAGCGAGCGCTCGCAGAGCCGGTGGACCACCTCCGGCTCCCGGAGCGTGAGCCGCGCGAGCCGCTCCGCGCCGACCAGGAAGGAGGCGTTGGTGAAGGGGCCCGTGAGTGCGCCCGTGACGGCGACCTCGCCGCCGATCTCGCCGACCGCGATCTTGATCGCCTCCAGCACCTGTGACAGCGGACCGTCCCGGAGCGGATCGGGGACCCGGAGCCGATCGATCCCGGAGAGGTCGCGGATCGCCGGCGCCCGGAGGTAGGCCGTCTCGTCCTCGGGGCAGGCGACCTGCGCCCCCATCGCCTCGGCGAGCGTGTACAGGTCGGTGAAGATCCTGACGTTGTCGTACCGGAAGCGCCGATAGGCCGCGATCTGCGCCGCCGCGAGGAGCCGTCCGTCGCGCCGGAGGTCGACGACCCGTGCCCCGATCACGCGCGCCGCCGTGTTGCCGACGATGGGCACGCAAGGGAGCCGGTCGATCGGCTCGCCCCGCGCCTCGGCCGCCTGCCTCTGAAGTGGAGTCATGCTCATGCCGTCCGCCGCCTCGCGCACGCTCAGGTCACGCCGCGACGGCGCGCCAGGGGGCCGAGCCCGGGAAGGCGAGGGCCGCGACGAAGGCCTTCTGGAAGCCGGGGTCGTTCGCGAGCTCGACCACCGTCACGCGCTTCGCCAGCTCGGTGAGCTCGCTCCGCGCGCCGCGGTTGAGGAGCAGCGCGCGCGCTCCGGTCTGCGAGGTGTTCCCCACGTAGGTCACGCGGCCGTCGAGCTCTGCGGGGAAGAGCCCGAGGTCCAGCAGGCTCCGGGTGCGCAGGTGATATCCGAAGGAGCCTGCGATGAGCGCGCGATCCACGTCGAGCGGGCCGAGCCCGGCCGACCTGAGCAAGAGGTCCACGCCAGCCCGGACGGCCCCCTTCGCGAGCTGGACCTGCCGGACGTCCTTCTGCGTCAGCACGACGTCGCCCGCGATCCGGAAGACCTTCGTGGCGTCGCGCGGCTCGAGCCTGCCGGCGAGGCCGGGCGGGAGCGCCTCCGGCGTCCGCGTGAAGCGACCGCTCGCGTCGATCACCCCGTGCGCGGCCAGCTCCCCCACGGCGTCGAGCAGGCCACTCCCGCAGATCCCGATCGGCGGCTTCGCGCCGATCGTCTCCACCCGGACCTCGCCGTCCTCGATCGTGAACCGCTCCACGGCGCCCGGCGCCGCTCGCATCCCGTGAGCGATGTTCATCCCCTCGAACGCCGGGCCGGCCGCCGTAGAGGTCGCGCGCAGCACGCCGTCCACGGCGAGCACCATCTCGCCGTTGGTCCCGACGTCCACGAAGAGCGTGACGCCCGCCGCCTGCGCGAGGCCGGTGGAGAGGATCCCGGCGGTGATGTCGGCCCCCACGTAGCCGGAGATGATCGGGGGGAGCCAGACCAGCCCGGCGCGCGCGATCGTCAGGCCGACCTCCTCGGCCCCCAGGTGAACGCCACCCCTCGTGGCCGGCGTGTAGGGATGGCGCCCGAGCGCCTTCGGATCGATCCCCGCTGCGAGGTGGAGCATGCAGGTGTTGCCGCTCAGCACCACCTCGTAGACGCGGCGCCGCGCGACGCGCGCCTCGGCGGTCAGCTCGCCGATCATCCGATCCAGCTCGGCCATCAGCTCGCCGTGGAGGAGCGCCAGCCCCTCCGGCCTGCTCCCGAGCTGGATCCGCGAGAGGACGTCCTGGGCGTGCGTCGCCTGCGGGTTGAGGGCGGCCGTCGCCCCCAGCTCCGCGCCGGTGAGCAGGTCGACCAACGTCGCGACGAGCGTGGTCGTGCCCACGTCGACCGCCACGCCGAGGACCCGGGCGGTCGTGTCCCCCTCCTCCTCAGCGATCACCGCGCCGCCCGCCTCCACCAGCGTCCGACCGGCGGCCGCGTCGTGCCGCTTCCGGATCCAGGGATCGACCGGCAGCTCGACACCAGCCCCGCTGGCCAGGATCTGCATGCCCGCCGTCGCGGCGGCGCCGGAGAGCTCGACCCTGACGTCGCCCTGCACGGCGGCGCAGCAGAGCAGGATCCGCCGCTCCGCCACCTCCTCGGCGGAGGGCACCTCGCGCGGGAAGAGCCGCAGTCGCTCCAGCCCGTCCGCCACCGTCGCCTTGCACTTGCCACAGGTTCCGGCGCCGTTGCAGGGCGCCTCGACGCGGAGCCGCGCCAGGCGGGCCGCCTCGAGCAGCGTCGTCCCCTCGGGCACCTCGACGACCACTTCGGCAGGGAGAAACTCGACGCGGGGCATGGCGTTCAGCCCTCCTTCACGGCGCCAGTCAGCGCCCTGATGTTCCGCAGGGCGGTCGAGGTGCTGAGGCCACAGGCCGGCGCGATGATGTCCACCCCTTCCGCGACGAGCCTGCGTGCGTCCTTGGCCACCCGCTCCGCGTCGCCGAACTGCAGCAGGTAGGTGGAGACGTTCCCCATCGTGGTCAGGCCGAAGTCGGCCTTGAGCGCCCGCAGGCTCACCTGCGCGTCGGCGCTGATGGCGTCCGCGTGGAGCTTCGGCAGGAGGGCGCGGCTCCGGCTCATGTCGCCGCAGATGTGGACGATGACCGGCTTGCCGAACCGGTGCACCGCGTCGGTGACCTCGTTGAGGTACCGGACCGCGAACTCGTCGAAGAGCTGCGGACCGAGGATCTCGCCGGTCGCGGTCGGGTCGCCGATGGCGACGACGTCCGCCCCCGCCTCCACCGCCGCCCTCGCGTACTCCACCAGGAAGCGCGTGACGTAGTCCATCACGCGGTGGGCCGCGTCGCGCCGCTTCCTGAGCTCCTTCAGGAAGCTCATCGGATCGACGATCGACGCGGCGGTGCTCACCGGACCGGTGATGGAGGCGATCACCGGCACGTCCGGGTTGCGGCGCGCGAGGAGGGTCGCCGCCTCGACCACCGTCGCGATCCGCCCTCCGCGAGCGAGCGGCGCCACGTCGCGGAACTCCACCTGCTCGACCGAGGCGAAGGCCTCGCGGGCGACCTTCGGCTCGCACTCGAGCGTCCCTAGATCCACCTCGCTGCCGAGGAGCTCCGGCTCCACGGTCATGCAGAATGGGACCCCCAGGTTCTCGAAGCCGGTCGCGCGCTGGACGTCCTCCGCGAGCGCTGCCATCTCCGCTGCGTCGGCGTGGGCGCGGGGGAGCGAGTGGCCCGTCTCCTTCATGACGTCCACGATGGCGGCGTTCATCATCCCGCCCATGCAGACGCCTGCCGGACGGTCGACCGGCTTGCGCCCGAGGATCCGGAGCAGCCGCTCCTTCGGCGCCGCCTCGCTCACGCCGTCGCCCCCTGTGCCAGGAGCCGCCTGACGAGCTGGACTGCCTCGGCCGCCTTCGCGGAGTAGCCATCGGCGCCGATCTTGTCGGCGAACTGCTGGGAGACCGGCCCGCCGCCGACTATCACCTTCACCCGGTCGCGGAGGTGCTCGGCCTGGAGGATCCGGACCAGCTCCGCCATCCCCTCCATGGTGGTCGTCATGAGCGTGGAGAGGGCGATGACCCGCGCCTGCCTCTCCACGGCGGTGTCGATGAACTTCCGGATCGGGACGTCGCGCCCGAGGTCGATGACCTCGAACCCGCCGGCCTCGAGGAGGATCCGCACCAGGTTCTTCCCGATGTCATGGGTGTCCCCCTCCACCACGCCGATGACGATCCGGATCCGCTCGGTCCGATCGGCGGCCCTGAGGTGAGGGCGCAGGATCTCGATCCCCGCGTACATGGCGTCGGAGCAGACGAGCAGCTCGGGGACGAAGTACTCCTCGGCGTCGAAGCGGAGGCCGGCCTTGCCCATGCCGTCCACCAACCCGCGCTCTATCGCCTCGTAGGCGTCGAACCCGCGCGAGACGACCTCCCGTGCGGCCAGCCCGACTCCGTCCTCGTCCATCTCCAGGACGCAGTGCGAGAGCCGCTCGAACAGGGCTTCCTTGTCGCCAGACATGATCCTCCTCGCTGGGAGGAGCCGTCGAAACTGGACGCTCCTCCGTCATAACGGATGCGGCATCTTAGGAGGCGTCATCGGGCCCCGTCAAGCTGGGGGCGGTCACCGCCACCACGCGCCGTGAAGATTCGCCGCCTGCCGGCCATTACCACGGGCGCCGGGGGCTCGCTCCCACTCGGACTTGACCGGGGCGCGGTTGTCCGGCGCGTCGTCGTCTGCTATAGCGGGTCCGCTATGCTGGACGCGCTGCCGATCGTCACGGATGCCGATACGCCGCAGGGGATCATCCGGAGGCTCGTCGCGCTCCAGCCGACCCCTCGCCTGCCTGTGTCGCTCCTCTCCGCTGGGGCCTGGACGCTCAACCGCGCGGGGCTCTCGCTGGAGCAGGCGCTCGCGGCCGGACCGGAGAGGTTCGCCGAGGTGGTCGCGACCACCAACGAGGGCGTCGGGTGCGACATCGTCTGGCCGGGCTCCGGCTACCACAACCTCGCCCTCCGCGGCGTGGGCGGGACCATCAAGTTCCGCGCGAAGGGGACGCCGGACGTGCTGGAGCCGCTGCTCCGCGAGCCGGCCGACGCGGAGCGGGTCCCGGTCGCCAGGGTGCGGGAGGACGCCGGCGTCGGCGTCCTGGTCGGGGCGGCGAGGATCCTCTCGAAGACGATCGGCGGCCGGACCGTCGTGGGGACGAGCCAATGGGCGCCCTTCACGCTGGGGGCCCTCGCCTTCGGCGCGGAGCGGCTGATGCGGTCCATCTACAAGGACAAGCCAGCCGCCCACGCGGTCCTCGCCTTCGCCGCCGACCTCTGCTTCGAGTTCCTCGAGCCGTTCATCGACGCCGGCGTCACCATGATCTCGCTCGCCGATCCGTCCTCCTCGGGGGACATGATCTCCCGCCAGCAGTTCGTCGAGTTCTCGCTGCCCTACCTGACCCAGGTGGCCGCGAAGGTCCGGGCCCGGGAGGTCGCCGTGACCGTCCACATCTGCGGCAACTCGACCGCGCGGCTCGACCTGATCCCCGGGACCGGCGCCCAGATCATGTCGGTCGACTACAAGGTCGACCTCGCCCGGGCCCGCGAGCTCCTCGGCGGCCGGATCGCGCTCGCAGGCAACATGAACCCGGTCGCCGTCATGCAGGCCGGGACGCCGGCGAGCGTTGCCGCGGCGTGCCGGGAGTGCATCCGTGCCGCCGGGCCAGGCCCCGGGTTCCTCCTGATGCCCGGCTGCGACATCCCCCCGACCGTCCCCGTCGAGAACGTGAGGGCCATGGTCGAGGCCGCGCACGCCGTCACGTCCCTATGAGCCACACGCCGCCCCACGATCGCCACAGCGGAGGAGTCGAGAAGATGCCAGCCTGGAGGAAGGGAACGATCTGCGTGCAGGGAGGCTACTCCCCGAAGCCCGGGGAGCCGCGCGTCCTCCCGATCTTCCAGTCTACGACCTACAAGTACGAGGACATCGAGCAGGTCGAGCGGCTCTTCGCGTTGAAGGAGGTGGGCTACAAGTACACCCGCACCGGGAACCCGACGGTCAGCGCGTTCGAGCTCAAGATCAGCCAGCTGGAGGGCGGGATCGGCGCGGTCGCGCTCGCCTCCGGCCAGGCGGCCAACCTCCTCGCGATCCAGAACGTCTGCAACCCGGGCGACCACATCGTCTCGGCCGCGACCATCTACGGCGGGACCTACACCCTCTTCGACACCAAGCTCCGGAAGCTCGGCATCGACGTCACCTTCGTCGACGCCGAGGCGCCCGAGGAGGAGCTCCGGAGGGCGTTCCGGCCCAACACCAGGGTGCTCTTCGCCGAGACGCTCGGGAACCCCGGGCTCGACGTCCTCGACTTCGAGAAGTTCGCGTCGCTCTCGAAGCGGTTCGACGTGCCCTTCATCGTGGACAACACCCTGGCCACGCCGTACCTCTGCACGCCGTTCGACCTGGGCGCGCACGTCGTGACCCACTCGGCGACCAAGTACATCGACGGCCACGCGACGAGCCTCGGCGGCGTCGTGATCGACGGCGGCACCTACGACTGGGGGAACGGCAAGTTCCCGGAGTTCACCGAGCCGGACCTCAGCTACAACGGCGTCCGCTACGTGCAGGAGTTCCGGAACGCCGCGTTCCTCTGGAAGGCGCGCGCGCAGTACCTCCGGGACTACGGCGCCTGCCTCAGCCCATTCAACGCCTTCATGTTCAACCTCGGGCTGGAGACGCTCCACCTGCGCATGCCCCAGCACTCCAGCAACGCGCTGGCCCTCGCGCGCTTCCTGAAGACGCACCCCAAGGTCGGCTGGGTGGTCTACCCTGGGCTGGAGGGCAACCCACAGCGGGAGCGGATCCGGCGCTACTTCTCCAGGGAGGAGGGGAGCGGGATCCTGACCTTCGGGCTGAGAGGTGACCTGCAGGCCACGCGCCGCTTCGTGCAGCGCCTCGAGGTCGCCGCCCTGGTCGTCCACATCGGCGACGCGCGCACGAGCGTGCTCCACCCCGCCTCGAGCACCCACGCGCAGCTCAACCCCGAGCAGCAGCGCAGCGCCGGGATCTCGCCCGACATGATCAGGGTCTCCGTCGGCATCGAGGATCCGGAGGACATCGTCGCCGACTTCGACCAGGCGCTGGGGGGCGACGACGCAGGCGGCGTTGCCACCGCGCCGAAGGGCGCCGGGGTGCTCGCGTGACGGGGCGCGTGCGCTGCGAGAGCGCGGACGCCGGCAAGGAGCTCCGGATCGACGCGTCGATCTACATGGGTGAGCCGCGCCTCCGGCGGGTGAAGCGCGAGCTGGCGATCCGGGTGGGCGCGCACTGCTTCCTGCCCAGGGTGGACGACCTCGCAGGCGACTGGGTCGGGCACGTCTCGATCCCCGCGTTCCGGCTGCTCCGCGAGCAGCGCGCGGAGGCGGTGACCTCCTTCTGCTCCATCGGGACCGGCTCGGGGCTGGACGTCCTCGGCGGGATCGAGATCTTCGGCCCCACGCGGGTGGGGCTCACCGACGTCCACGAGGAGGTGGTGGCTGCGGCCGTCGAGAACGTCCGGCGCAACACGGCCGGTGCCTCGCCGCCGGCCATAGAGGCGGGGGCCGGCGACCTCCTCGAGCCGCTCCGGCGGTTCGCGCCGAGCTATGACGTCATCTACGAGAACCTCCCCAACGTCCCCGCCGCGAGCGCCGACGAGGTGGCGGCCGACCGGACGAGCTCCACCCATGTGCCGCCGAGGACCGAGCCGGTCCCCGCGCTCGTGAAGCAGCAGCTGCTCGACCTCCACTTCATCGCGCTGCAGCGGGCGAGGGAGTTCCTGGCTCCGGGTGGCGTCGTCCTCTCTGCGCTCGGGGCGCGCGTCCCGCTCGAACACTTCCTCGGGATGAGCCAGGCGGCCGGGTTCTCGGGCTCCTTCCTCACCTACACCTGGAAGGTCCAGGCGGAGGGCGAGAGCGTCATCCGGGATCACGCGGCGAAGCAGCGCGAAGGGTTCGGCCCGTTCCACTTCTACCCGGCGGCGTTCTTGCGGGAGCGGTTCCGGTCGGTGGAGCTCTCGACGTCCGGGAGCCGCGCACTCGAGATCGAGCGCGCGCTCGCGCCCGAGCGGCTCGACGCGGCGCAGGCGTGGGAGTCCTTCAGGCGGGGCGACGCGATCGGCCACACGGCGGTCGTGCTGAAGTCGGTGCCCCGGTGAGCGACGCCAGCGCACTCGCGCTCGTGAGGACGATCCTGAACCACTACGAGCGGCAGCCCGCGAACGAGTCCGCGGCGCGGCGCGAGGTGGAGCGGGTCCTGGGGCTCCTGCGCGCCATCCCCACGGCGCACGTCCCCCTCGCGCCGAGCGCGCACCCGATCGTCCGCCACCTGGCCCCCGCGCTCTCCGCGCCGGCTCCCCACGCCGCCGCCGTCGTCGCGGAGCTGGGGGCGATCGGCCCGCGCCTCCCGTGGCGATACGCCTACGCAGAGCGCGCCGACGCACCGGATCTCGGGGATCGGATCGCGTTCGCAGAGATCGTCGGCCCGGACGCGCCCCTCCGGAGCGACACCGTCTGCCTCGGCCTGACCCTCATCGCGCCCAACACGCTCTACCCCGACCATCGCCACCCGGCGATCGAGCTCTATTGCGTGCTCTCGGGGACGGCGACCTGGAGCGCAGGGGGGCGCGCGGCGCTCGTTCCCCCGGGCACCTTCGTGCTCCACCCGTCGGGCGTCTCCCATGCGATGGAGACCCATGCCGAGCCGCTGCTCGCCGTCTACACCTGGTCTGGTGACGACGTCAGGACGCCGTCGGCGTATTCATGAGCCCTCCACCACGCCACGAGGAGCCCACCATGGCAGATGACAGTCCTACATCCCCTTCCTGCGCGAGCTGTGCCGCGGTCTGGGACAAGAAGGGCACCACGAACTGCTGGGCCGACCCTTCCAATGCGCCGCCCGCGCCCGGCAACTGCCCGACCCGCGCCCATGCCGAGACGGTCGCCGGAACACTCCCGCGCTACCTGGACGGTGGCGACGACGCCCGGATGGCCCGCGTCGCGGCGACCGTGGAGGGGCTCTGCTATCAGAAGGCGGAGGGCGGTGCCGTCCACGCGCGCTGGACCCGCGTCGAGGACACCATCGCCTTCGCGAAGCTGATGGGTTACCGGCGGCTCGGGATCGCCACCTGCATCGGCCTCCTCGAGGAGAGCCGCCGCCTGGCGGAGATCCTGACCGCGCAGGGGCTGGAGCCGGTGAGCGTCTGCTGCAAGGTGGGGAGCGTGGACAAGGCGGCCGCGCTCGGGATCCCCGAGGCCGAGAAGGTCCGGCCCGGGACGTTCGAGCCCGCCTGCAACCCGGTCGCGCAGGCCGAGATCCTGAACGGGCTCGCGACCGACCTGAACGTGCTCGTCGGGCTCTGCGTCGGCCACGACGCGCTCTTCAACAAGCACTCGAAGGCCCCCGTGACGACGCTCGTGGTGAAGGACCGCGTCACCGGCCACAACCCGGTCGCCGTCCTTTACGGCCAGGGCTTCTACTTCAAGCGGCTTCAGAAGGCGCCGCTCGTCATCCCAGAGCGCTAGCCAGGAGCGTGTCGGCGCGCCGCTGCGCAAGCGCCTTCCTCCACGGCTGGCGGAACGGACATGCGTCTGCTATAGCGGCATTGGTGACTGACGACCTCCAGTACTCCGACGCCCATCTGCGGCGCATCCTCCGCGAGGCCCGCACCATCGCCATGGTCGGGGCCAGCCCGAAGTGGAACCGCCCTAGCCACTTCGCGCGGTCTGCGCCGCCTCGGGCCATGCGGCGCAGTTCCTCGCCTTCTTCACGCTGCTCGAGCCCGGTGACGACTTCGTCGCATCGCGGTACCTCTACGGCGGCTCCATCACCCAGTTCACGCACAGCTTTCCTCGGCTGGGGTGGCACGCCACCTTCGTGGACCCGGCCGACCTCGACGAGGTTCGGCGTTCCATCGGGCCCCGCACCAAGGCGATCTTCGTCGAGAGCCTCGCCAACCCCGGCGGCGTGGTGGTGGACCTCGAGGCGATCGCCGAAGTGGCACACGAGGCGGGGATCCCGCTCGTCGTGGACAACACCCTCGCGTCTCCCTACCTCTGCAGGCCGTTCGAGTGGGGCGCGGACGTGGTCGTCCACTCGACCACCAAGTTCCTCTCCGGCCACGGCACCTCGATGGGCGGCGCCCTCGTCGAGTCGGGCACCTTCGACTGGGCGAAGAGCGGCAAGTTCCCGTCGCTCACACGGCCGGAGCCGGCGTACCACGGCCTCAACTTCTACGAGACCTTCGGCGACTTCGGCTTCACCATGAAGGCACGCGCCGTGGCGCTGCGGGACTTCGGCCCGGCCCTCTCCCCCACCAACGCCTTCTACACGCTGACGGGGATAGAGACGCTGCCGCTCCGGATGGAGCGCCACGTCGCCAACGCGCTCGCCGTCGCGCGCTTCCTCGAGGCCCACCCGCGCGTCGCCTGGGTCTCCTACGCCGGGCTCCCCTCCAGCCCGCACCACGCCCGCGCGCAGCGCTACCTGCCGCGCGGCGCCGGCTCGGTCTTCACCTTCGGCCTGAAGGGCGGCTACACGGCGGGCGTCCGGCTCGTGGAGTCGGTCGAGCTCTTCTCGCACCTCGCCAACGTCGGGGACACCCGATCGCTCGTCATCCACCCCGCGTCCACCACGCATCGTCAACTGAGCGACGAGCAGCGGCTCGCGGCCGGCGCCGGCCCCGACGTGATCCGGCTCTCCGTGGGGCTGGAGAGCGCCGAGGATCTCCTTCGCGACCTGGACCGGGCACTGACCGCCACCCCTTGACGGCGCTCTCCGCTCACGGACCTCGCGTGCCCCTGCTCTCCTCCCGACACCTCCTCCTGGCCGCGCTGTGCTGCGCCCCGCTCCTCGCCGCCAGCCCGGCGCGCGCCAACTGCTGCGTCTTCGAGGACCCGCTCGTCGCGGTGAGCGACGTGGCGGCTCGAAGCGGCGCGCTTCGGCTTTCGCTCGACGGTGAGTCGAGCGCCTCGAGCGCCGCCATGGACGCGATGCCCGGGCTCCGCCACGAGGTCGCGCAGACGACGCTGCGGCTCTTCGCCGTCTACAGCCCCGTGGAGCTGCTCAACGTCGTGGTCGTGGCGCCGTTCGCCCGGCGCGCGTGGCGGGCGGTCGACACGGGGATGGGGATGGCGACGGTCACCGACTCCGGGACGCAGTCGGGGATCGGCGACCTCGACGTCGGCGTCCGGTACGCCCTCTGGAGGCGGGTGCGCTTCATCCCGCGCGCCCTCGACGACGTCTTCGTGCGCGCCGAGGTGCTCGCCCTGTCCGCCGGGGCCAGCCTCCCGACCGGCGATGCCGACGCGTCCCGGGACGGCCAGCGGCTCGACCAGATGCTCCAGATCGGCTCGGGCGCGTGGGGCCCCTACCTCGGGCTCACCTACCGCTGGCGCCAGGAGGCGTGGGACGTCGTGCTGAGCGGCTCCGGCCGCCTCCGGACCCGCAGCGCCAACGACTACCGCTATGGCAACGCGCTCTACCTCGGCGCCGAGGTCCAGTACCTGGCCATCGAGCGCGTGACGCTCGGGATCGGGTTGGACGGCAGGGCGGCCGGCCGAGACGTCGAGATGGGCGACGCGGTCCGGAGCTCCGGCGGGCTCATCCTCTACGCCGCCCCAAGCGTCTCGGTGGGGCTCGGAGAGGGCTTCGCGCTCCGCGCGCGTGGGCAGCTGCCGCTCGCGGCCCGGCTCGGCGGTGACCAGGCGGTCGCCCCCTCCTGGCTGATCGGCCTCCAGTACGCCGTGCGCTGATGCCGGAGGAGCGCACGAACGCCAAAGGACTGGATCCGTCGCCCGCGTCCGTGATAACGGATCGTTCTCTGTCGCGGCCGTCATCGCGGAGGCCGTGCCCACCCTGACCGAGCCGAGCCCAATGGAACCCGCCATCAGCATCGAGCAGCTCTCCAAGCGTTACGGGCCTCATGCCGCCGCGGGAACGCTCCTGGCGCTCGACCGCATCGAGCTCGAGATCCCCCGCGGCCAGTTCTTCTCCATCCTCGGACCGAGCGGCTGCGGGAAGTCGACGCTCCTGCACGCCATCGACGGCCTCGCCTCGGCGGAAGGGACCATACGGGTCAACGGGCGTCCGGTCACCGGACCGGGGCTCGACCGGGGAGTGGTCTTCCAGGACTACGCGCTGTTTCCGTGGCGAACGGTCCTCGAGAACGTCGCCTTCGGCCTGGAGATCAAGCGCCTGCCCGCTGCCGAGCGGACCCGGATCGCGCGCGAGCAGCTCGCCCTCGTCGGCCTCTCGGGGTTCGAGCACCGCTACCCGGCCCAGCTCTCCGGAGGGATGAAGCAGCGGGTCGCCATCGCCCGCGCGCTCGCGTTCGACCCCGACGTCCTCCTGATGGACGAGCCGTTCGCCGCACTCGACGCCCAGACGCGGGAGATCCTGCAGGCGGAGCTGCTCCGGATCTGGGAGCGGACCGGGAAGACCGTCGTCTTCGTCACGCACAGCATCGACGAGGCGGTCTTCCTCTCCCAGCGGGTCGCCGTGATGACCGCCCGCCCCGGACGCATCAAGGAGATCCTGGAGATCGATCTCCCCGCCCGCACCGACCGCGACCTGCGCTCCACCCCCGAGTTCGCCGCCCTGCGCCACCGTGCCTGGGAGCTGCTCTCGGCGGAGGTCGCGGCGGCCCGCGAGGCGCCCCCGGTGCCGCTCGCCGGATCGCGTGACCGGAGAGGGGCCTTCGGCGCCTTCCGCCGCCTCGTCGTCGGGGGGGCGGAGTGATGCGCGCGCTCCTCCTCCGGTTTTCGCTCGGCGCAGCCCTCCTGGCCACCTGGGAGCTGCTCCCGCGCACCGGCCTCGTCAGCCCCGTCTTCCTCTCCCCGCCCAGCCGCGTCGCAGAGACGCTCCTCCTCCTCGCCACGTCGGGCGACCTCGCGCGGCATGCCCTCGTCAGCCTCCAGCGGATCGGGGGCGGCCTGGGGCTCGCGGTGGCGCTCGGCGTGCCGCTCGGGTTGGTGATGGGCTGGTTCCGCGCCTTCGAGAAGGGGGTCGACGGCACGCTCCAGGCCGGCCGGCAGGTCTCCGCCATCGCGCTCTTCCCGGTCTTCATCCTCTTCTTCGGCATCGGCGAGCTGTCGAAGGTGGTGATCATCTTCTGGGCGTCGGTCTGGCCGGTCCTGCTCAACACGGTCGCTGGGGTGAAGGCGATCGACCCGGTCCTCCTGCGCTGCGCGCGCTCGATGAGCGCCGGGGGCGTCACGCTCTTCGCGAAGGTGATCCTGCCCGCGGCGGCCCCCTCCATCTTCACCGGCGTCCGGCTCGGCGCGGCCTACGCCTTCATGGTGCTGGTCGCGGCGGAGATGATCGGGGCGAACGCCGGGCTCGGCTTCCTGGTGCTTAACTCCCAGGAGACCTTCGACGTCCCCCGCATGTACGCGGCCATCGTGGCGCTCGCGGCCTTCGGCCTCGCGGTCAACAACCTGCTGCTCTTCGCCGAGCGGCGCGCCACGTCGTGGCGCGACGCCGCGGCGAGCTGAGAAGTCCCACCCCGGTCCGCCTCGCGGGCCGGCCAACTCGTGGAGTGACGTCATGACCAGGAAGATGCTCCTCGCGGCGCTGCTGGCGCTGCTCTCGGCCGGCGCCGCGCAGGCCGCCGAGCCGTTCAAGGTCCGCTACCCGAACATCCAGTGGTTCGACCCGGTCTACGTCGCCGACGAGAAGGGCTGGTTCAAGGAGGAGGGGATCCAGATCGAGTGGGTCGGCGAGGTCCCGGCGGCGCAGCTCGTCGTCGCGGTCGCGGCCCGCAGCATCGACTTCGCCAACCGTCACACGCCGCTCGTCCTCACGGCGCGTGCCGGTGGCGCGAAGGTGAAGATCGTCGCGGCGGGGGCCCAGACGACCCCCGACCGGCCGCACATGAAGTACCTCGTCCTCCCCGACAGCGCCGTGAAGGGGGTGAAGGACCTGAAGGGCAAGAAGGTCGCCATCAACAGCTTCGGCGCCTGCTCGGAGTACGTGCTCAAGGAGCACCTGCGCCGCAACGGCCTCGACAAGGACGTGAACTTCGTGGTGATCCCGGACGCCAACCAGGAGCAGGCGCTGAAGCAGGGGCTGGTCGACGTCGGCGTGCTCCACTCGCCGTACTACGAGAAGGTCGTGAAGACCGGCGCCGCCCGTGAGATCTTCAACGACCACGTCGTGGACGACGGCCTCTCCGGGATGCTCCCGTACTTCACCAACGAGGACTTCGCGAGGGAGCACCCCGACGTCGTGCGCAAGTTCGTCAAGGTGCTGGTCCGTGCATCGGACTGGACCAACGAGCACCACGAGGAGGCAGGTCGGATCTTCGCGAAGCGCCGCGGCCTCGACCCGCAGTACGCCGGCAGCTGGCATTACTACCCGCGCGGCCTCGTCCCGGGGCCGAAGCAGGTGCAGTGGTGGATCGACCTGCTCGTCCGAGAGGGGAAGCTCAAGGCTGGCGACGTGAAGGCGACCGACGTCTACACCAACGAGTTCAATCCCTACGCGAAGACCGCCAGCGCGAAGTGACGCCCGATCGGGCGGAGGGGCATCGCGCCCTCCGCCCGATCGCCGCCTACCGCCGGAGCACCCCGCATGCCACCTCGTACCTCGATCCAGCGGCGCAAGCCCGCCTCGCCCGCCCGCCTCGCGCGCACCACGGTCCGCCACCCCGGCGCGTCTCTCCAGCAACGAGTCCTTCGCCAGGCGAAGACCCTGGGCGCCAGCCTCGTCGGCGTCGCGCCGGTGGGGCGCTGGGCCGAGGACGGCATCGTCCCGGAGCCCTACCGGCCCGACCGGATCTGGAGGCAGGCCCGGTCGGTGATCACCTTCGCGGTCCCGATCCTGCTGCCGATCATCGACTCGACGCCGTCGATCAACTACCAGGAGCAGTACAACACGGCGAACCGGCAGCTCGACGACCTCGGCTACCGGCTCTCCGTCTGGCTCAACGACCACGGCCACGCCGCCTTCTTCCTGCCGCGAGACGGCTACGGGAGCCTCGAGGTCCTCCTCCAGAAGCCCTTCGCCGCCTTCAGCCACGTCATGTCGGCGAAGTACGCGGGGCTGGGGACGATCGGCCTCTCGCACAACCTCGTCACGCCCGAGTACGGCCCGCGGGTCCGCTTCGGCTCCGTCTTCACCGCGGCCGCGCTTCCAGGCAGCGCGCTCCTCGCGGCCGACCAGTGCGACGGCTGCCGCGTCTGCGAGCGGCTCTGCCCCGTTGGGGCGTTGAAGCACCGGGACGACCGCGTGGTCGGCGACATGGACAAGGAGGCCTGCACGCGCCACCACGTCACGCTCCGCGGCGAGAAGCACTGGCCCTGCGGCGTCTGCGTCAAGGTCTGCCCGATCGGCAAGGATCGGCAGCTCTTCGAGAGCTACGGCACCAAGGGCTACCTCGACGAGCGCGACGCGATCGGCGCGAACGCCGACGACCCGCGCTACGCCGGGCTGGTCCACCTTCGGCGCCACGGGTCGAGCGGGACGCGGCTGGCC
>JBAVTL010000679.1:0-3273 GCA_049696175.1 Anaeromyxobacteraceae bacterium | reverse complement strand
GAGGTAGCCACCGGTCGGACCGAGGAGGACCCCGAGCCCCGCCTTGCCTCCGGCGAACACGGGCATCCCAAGGACGCCGGCGAGGACGTAGAGCGCCACCGCCGCGGCGCCGCGCGCCGGCCCGAGGAGGTAGCCGGCGATGAGGATGAAGAGCGGCTGCAGCGTGATCGGCACCGGACCGATCGGGAGCTGCAGCCACCCGCCGACGGCGATGCAGGCGGCGAGCAGCGCGGTCCAGACGAGCCGATGCGTGGCGGCGAGGCGATCCTCCGGCGCGCGTGGCGGCCGGACTCGCAGTCTGGAGATCGAGGGAGCGGGCATCGCGGGGGAGACGGACTAGATGTCAGGTCTCGATGCGGTGCGCAATCGTCAAGCGGGCGTTGACATGGGCCTGCCGAGCGCTCGCGGGGGACTGCACCCCGGTGGCTGGCGTGTTAGAAAGTGCCCGAGCCGCTCCACTCCTCGAAACGCCTGGAAACGCGCCACATGAGCCGGATCCTCTTCGTCGGGCCGCCCTACAACTGCTGGGGCGTTCAAGTCATCGGAACGTGGCCGCCGCTCCAGCTCGCCTACCTCGCTGGCGTCGCAGAGAAGGCCGGGCACGAAGCGCGCATCTTCGACGCGATGAACAAGCACGCCAGCTTCGACGACGTGCGCGCCGAGGTGGAGCGCCTTCGTCCTGACGTCGTCGTGGCCCTCGACTACCTCCCGGTCACGGGCGCCATCAGCACCGCGACGGTCCCCGCGGCCCTCCAGGCGCTCAAGATCGCCAAGGAGGTGGACCCGAAGATCGTCACCGTCCTCGGCGGACCGCACCCGACGTTCATGTACGGCGAGATCTTCGCCGACCCCGAGAGCCGGGTCGACGTCGTGCTGTGCGGCGAGAACGAGGAGACGTTCTCCGAGCTGCTCGCCGCCCTGCCTGGCGGTGCGCTCGGCGACGTGAAGGGGATCGCCTTCGTGCGCGACGGGAAGGTCGTCGCCACCCCGCTGCGACCGCACATCGCGGATCTGAACGCGCTCAAGCCCGCGTGGCACCTGCTCGACTGGAGCGACTACCACTACAACATCGAGCCGTGGGGGCGCATGGCGTCGATGCTCACCTCGCGCGGCTGCATGATGGGCTGCTCGTTCTGCAGCCACCGCCAGTTCTGGCGCGGTGACTGGCGGGCGCGCGATCCGGAGAACGTGATCGAGGAGATGCACGAGCTCGTCGACGAGTACGGCGTGGAGTTCATCACCCTCATCGACCCGTACCCGACCTGCGACCGGGGCCGCTGGGAGAAGCTCCTCGACCTGCTCATCGCGGACAAGATGAAGGTCCAGCTGCTGATGGAGACGCGGGTCGAGGACATCGTCCGCGACGAGGACATCCTCCCGAAGTACCGGGCGGCCGGGGTGATCCACCTCTACCTCGGCGCCGAGGGCAGCACGAACGAGATGCTGGTGAGCCTCAACAAGGGGACGAGCGTCGATCTGAACAAGCGCGCCATGGACCTCGCGCGCGCGAACGACCTCACGACCGAGGCGTCCTTCATGATCGGCGGGCCCACCGAGACCTGGAAGTCCATCGAGGCCACGATCGCCGAGGCGATCCGGGTCAACCCCGACATCGCGATCTTCCCCGTGCTGACGCCGATGCCGTTCACCCCGATCTACAAGCAGTTCAAGGACCGGATCCGCGTCACGGACTGGTCCAAGTACAACCTCGCGACGCCGATCGTGGAGCCCTACGACATGACGCTGGAGGAGGTCATGGTCGCGCTCGGGAAGTGCTACATGAGCTTCTACGCGAAGAAGATGCCCGAGGTGATGAAGCTCCCCGACGGCTTCAAGCGCCGGTACATGCTGAGCGCCTTCCAGGAGATGATGAAGGGCTACCGGGAGCACTTCTCGTTCCTCGGCATGAAGATGCCCAGGATGCACGGAATGTTCGTCTAGGACGGGCACGCGGCCAGCCAGAGGATCGAGTGATGAAGTGGACGGGTGCAGCGGTGGTGGCGATGACGCTCGTGACCGGATGCGCCGGGCAGCTCGGCGGGAGCCGCGGCCGCATCCGGCAGATCGAGGCCGACACCGCGTCGCGGTGCAAGTACCTCGGCGTGGTCCAGAGCGTCGACCGGAGCGGCTGGAAGATGTCTGACGACCAGCTCGGGGCGATGACAGAGATCCGCAAGCGCGTCGCGGCGCTGGGCGGCAACGCCTACGTCATGACGCACGGGAAGTCGTACAGCACCGGCTCCGTGGTGCGGGCCGACGCATATCGCTGCCCCTGAGAGGCACCGCGCGGTGAGGCATCTTGTCGTCCCGAAAGCGAGGAGACCCATGAGCTACGACCCACTGCGCGAGCTGCCGGCGAGGGCTGGTTACGGGAAGGGCGACGTCCTCGTCGTCTTCGGCGAGCTGTTCGGACGCGGGTACGCGAACGGCATCGTCGAAGAGGCGAAGCGGGCCGGGATGACGATCGTCGGCGCGACCGTGGGGCGGCGAGCCACCGACGGCGCCCTCCGACCGCTCGACGACGCCGAGCTGGCGGCGGCGGAGGCGAACCTGGGCGGACGGATCGTGAACGTGCCGCTCGAGGCCGGCTTCGACCTCGAGCCCGCGGACGGTGGTCCCTCGCCGGTGGAGCAGTTGAAGGGCGCGAAGCCGGACGGGTGGGAGACCTTCAAGCTCGACTGGGGGCTCGTCGCGCGCTCGAAGGAGGCGGGGGCGCGGCGCTTCGAGCGCAACGCCGCCCTGTTCGCCGACGGCCTCGCCCCGCTCATCCCACCCGGTGCGAACGTCCTCTTCGTCCACACCATGGCGGGCGGCTTCCCGCGCGCACGCGTCTACATGCCGCTCATGACGCGGCTCTTCCGCGGGGTGGGGGAGAAGTACCTGCCGTCCGAGCCCTTCATGCGGAGCGATCTCGGCCGGCTCTGGGCGGAGAGCTTCGAGGAGGTGACCGCCCGGACCTTCCAGCGGCTCGTGGCGGCGACGGCCCCCCTGCGCGCCAGCGGCCGGCGTGTCCGGTACGCAGCCTTCGGCTACCACGGCTGCGAGGTGCTGGTCGGCGGCCGGTACACCTGGCAGACGTACGTCCCCTACCTGCAGGGCTGGGCCAAGCTGCTGCTGGAGCGCTTCGCGGAGGAGGCCTGGAGCGAGGGGGTGCGCTGCACCGTCTTCAACTGCCCCGAGATCTGGAGCAACTCCAGTGCGCTCTTTCTCGGCGTCGAGGTCGCGCTCTACCCGCTGCTCGCCGCCGTCCGGGCGGCCGACGCGGACGGGAAG
>JBAVTL010000678.1:0-6348 GCA_049696175.1 Anaeromyxobacteraceae bacterium | reverse complement strand
GTTGCTAGCGCGCGTGCGCCGCCGCCCCTCCCCCTCGTTGCTGCTGTTCGCGCGGATGCGCGCTTGGCGGCGGAGACGCGACGACCTGCGTCAACCCGCTGCGGGGCCGGGCGAGATGAGATCAATGCTCAGCGAACTTTCGGGGGAGAGGCTGGGTGAGGGGGGGCACCGTGGGTGACAGCAGCTAGGGCGCGACGAGGGCGCGACGCTGGCGAGGCTGCTGGAGCTGAACCAGAAGGTGACGATGGGCTGAGCGCGCCACCGCACCGGCGCAGTGACTCACCGCCTCCAGCGGAAGCGGTGCTGTCCGCCGATGCGGAGGTTGACGAGCAGGATCGGCTCGGCCGGCTCCGGTGGGACCCAGTAGAGGACCAGGAGCTCGCGCGCGCCGGCGTCGAGCAGGTACTCCCTCAGCGTGACCGTCCTGCCGCCCACTGTCCTGCGGCGTGCAGGCGCCAGCTCGTCGAACTCGGCGAGGTTCTCCACCATCGCCCGATGACTCGCGTGCAGCCGTTCGACGAAGCGGAGCGCCCCCTTCTTCGCGTACTCGTCGAGGAACTCCCGCAGCCGCGTGGCGTAGAGCGGCGTCGCGACGACTCCCCTGCTCACCTCGCGCGAACCTTCGACTGGGCCCTGGCGCGGACCTTCGCGTCGCCGAACAGCCGGTCGATCGCGCTGGCGCTCACGGAGGTGCCGCGGAGCTGGTACTCCTCCCAGGCCACCAGCGCCTCGGCCTCGAACCTGGCGTCCGCCTCCGCCGCGTCGAGCGCCGGCGTGCCGACGGACTCGAGCACGGCAGCCATCGGCTGCCCTGTGCTCCTGGCGACGCGCTCCAGCTTCTTCGCGAACTCGTCGCTCACCCGGAGGTTGAGCTGTCGGCTCATGGTCGGCGCTCCATGAAGCAAATGCTAGCGGCTGCTAGCGGCTCGGTCAACCCGGGCTCGCCGGCAGCCGCCGTCACGGGCCTCTGCGCTCACTTCATGTGGAACGACCGGATCGTCTCCGGCGTCATGCGCGCGACCGGCTTCACCTCGGCCTTCGATCGCACGAACTCCGGGACGACGTCGCGGGCCTCGCGCTCGCTCGACGCCTCGATGACGCCGTAGCCCGTGTGATCTCCGGACCCGCAGGCCCACGAGAACTCCTTGAGCACGTCCGGCTTCGTCGACAGTGCGTCCAGCTCCCGCAGGCACTCCTCCTTCGTGTGATGAGACTCGACCAGGTACGTTGCCATGGCGTTCCTCCATTTGAATGACGTCAGCCCGCTCCACGCGGTGGCTCCGGACAGGTCAGCGGGCTGGCCGTCCATATAGCCGGCGGCTCGCGCCCGCGGGCGGTCCGGGTGGAGGTTCGCGGTCGCTTGCAACGGGCGCTTGCCCGATGGCTAACTCCCCCCGAGGAAGAAGGCCTGTCCCACGACGCGGACGAGAGGGGACGCAGGGATGACCGAGCTGCCGAGCGGCGTGCAGAGGACCATCGAGGCCGTCCGGGCCCAGTGGGATCCGCAGTACGACGTCGTGGTCAACCACTTCGTACCGTGGACGGCGCTGCGCAAGCCGCTGCGAGAGTCGCGCATCGCCGTCGTCAGCTCGGCGGGGGCCTACCTTGCCGGGGCGCAGGAGCCCTTCGACCTCTCGGATCCGCACGGCGACCCGACGTTCCGCGAGATTCCGGCCGAGACGCCGCCTCGCGCGCTGTCCATCGCCCACGAGCACTACGATCACGCGCTGGCCGACGAGGACGCGAACGTGGTCTTCCCGCTGGAGCGGCTCCGCACGCTCGCCGAGGCGGGCGAGATCGGCGGGCTGGCGCCGGTCGCCTACAGCTTCTCGGGCTTCGTGACCCGGCAACTGCCGCTGGCCGCCGACCACGGGCCTGAGGTGGCGAAGCGGCTACAGGCGGCGGCCGCCGACGCGGCGCTCCTCGTCGCCGTTTGACCCCTCTGCTGCCAGTCCGTGGGACTGGTCGCGCGCGCCATCGAGCAGGCCGGCATCCCGACCTTCACGATCGGGGCGTTCCCCGAGATGCTGGCGCTCGTCAAGGCGCCCAGGGCGGCGTGGGTGCGCTTCCCGCGCGGCGCGGTGCTGGGCGAGCCGGGCGACGCGGAGCGGCAGCTCACCGTGCTGCGCCACTGCCTCCGGCTCTGGGAGGACTGGCGGGACCCCGGGACGCTCGTCGAGCTGCCGTTCAAGTGGCGGCGTCCACCGCGCGGGCGCTGACGCGGCCGCCCCCTTCAACCCCGCGTCCGCGTGGGATACCGTGCGGCCGCCATGAGCCTCGCCTCCGCCATCCTCCTGGGCCTCGTGCAGGCCGCGACCGAGTTCCTGCCGGTCTCCTCCACCGCCCACCTGCTCGTCTTCGGCGAGCTGCTCGGCCACGACCTCGCCGACAGCCGCTTCCGCGCCTTCGCGACCATCATCCAGTCGGGGACCACGCTCGCGGTGATCGCCTACTTCCGCGAGGAGATCTGGAAGCTGGCGCGCGCAGGCGTCCTCTCCATCGTCCACCTGAGCCCCCTGGAGACCCCGGAGGCACGCCTCGGGTGGCTCATCGTGCTGGGCACGATCCCGGCCGCGGTCATCGGGAAGCTGCTGGAGCACCGGATCGAGGCGCTCGGGAACTGGGCCATCGCCGGGTCGCTCGTGGTGCTCGGCGTCGTGCTGCTCGCCGCCGAGGCCTGGGCGCGCCACGCGCGGACGATGGAGCAGGTCGGGACCGTGGACGCGGTCCTCATAGGGATCGCGCAGGCGGTCGCGCTCGTCCCCGGGAGCTCCCGCTCCGGCACGACGCTCACCGCCGGCATGGCGCTCGGCTTCACCCGCGAGGCGGCGGCGCGCTTCAGCTTCCTCCTGTCCGTGCCGATCATCATCGGCGCCGGGGGCTACAAGCTCTGGAAGGAGCTGCCGGTGATCCGGCAGAACCCGGACTGGATGGCGGCGACCGTCGCAGGCACGATCGTCTCGGCCGTCTTCGGCTACCTCGTCATCGGCTGGCTCCTGGGCTGGCTCCGCACGCGCTCGACCTACGTCTTCGTGGCCTGGAGGATCGCCGCGGGCGTCCTGCTCGCCGTGCTCATCTGGCGCGGCGTGCTCCCGGCGGCCCAGGGTGAGCCGCACGGCGAGCGCGCGCCGCCTGCCACCGCGCTGCGGCGATGATCTTCGACGGGCTCAAGGCGGCGCTGGCCGCGCGCCCCACCGGACCGGACCCGACCACCGCGATCCTGCCCGAGCACCTGCCTGCCGGCGGCTTCCGGCACTCCTCGGTCCTCGTGCCGCTCTACGAGAGGGACGGGCAGCCGCACGTCCTCCTCACCCTGCGCCCGTCCACGATGCGCCGGCACGCCGGACAGATCGCGTTCCCCGGTGGGGCGGTCGACCCGGGCGAGGAGAGCCTGCAGGCGGCGCTCCGCGAGGCGCACGAGGAGATCGGGCTCGACCGCCGGCGGGTGTCGCTGCTTGGGCGCCTCTCGGAGATCGTCGTCCTCACCACACCGTTCCGCTTGACGCCCTGGGTCGCGTCCGTGCCATATCCCTACCCCTACGTGGCCGATCCTGTGGAGGTCGAGGAGATCCTGCACGTGCCGTTCGCCGCCCTCCTGGACGAGGCGGCGTACGGGGTCAGCCGCGTCGAGGCCTACGGAAGGCTGCTCGACACCCACACCTACCGCGCCGGCGCGCACGTGATCTGGGGCGCGACCGCCAGAATCCTGCACGAGCTGCTCGGCGTCTGGAGGACCCTGTGAAGATCTACCCCGTGGTCATGGCCGGCGGCTCCGGCACCCGCTTCTGGCCGCTCTCGCGGAAGGACCGCCCGAAGCAGTTCCTCGCGCTCGCCGGCGACGAGCCGCTCATCGCCGCGACCGTGCACCGCCTCCCGCCGCTCGCCAAGGCGAAGCAGACCTTCGTCGTCTGCGGGCCAGCGCACGCGAAGCTGGCCCGGAGGCTCCTCCCCGACCTGCCGGCGGAGAACTTCATCGTCGAGCCGTGCGCGCGCAACACCGCGCCGTGCGTCGGCCTCGCGGCCCTCCACGTCGCGG
This sequence comes from Anaeromyxobacteraceae bacterium, assembly GCA_049696175.1. GTDB lineage: Bacteria > Myxococcota > Myxococcia > Myxococcales > Anaeromyxobacteraceae > DATIVK01. Next base: position 2,312 of record JBAVTL010000678.1, on the reverse strand, counting down.
CCCGCGACCCGCAGGGGATCATCGCGATGCTGCCGGCCGACCACCACGTGTCGCGCCCGGAGTCCTTCCGCGAGACGATCGCGGCGGCGGCGAAGGTGGCGGCCGACGGGCTCATCGCGACGATCGGGATCCGGCCCAGCCGGCCCGAGACGGGGTACGGCTACCTCAAGATCGGCGCCCGGCTGCCGGGCGCGAAGGGGAAGGGGCGGTCGCAGGCCCACCGCGTCGAGCGGTTCGTGGAGAAGCCCGACGTCGTCACCGCCGCCCGCTACCTCGCCGACGGCGACTACCTCTGGAACTCGGGCATCTTCGTCTTCCGCGCCGACGTCATCCTGGAGGAGATCCGGAAGGCGATGCCTGTCCTCGGCGAGCAGCTCGAGGCGATCGGCCGCGCCCTCGGCACGCCCTCCTACAAGAAGGTCCTCGCGCGCGTCTTCCCCGAGTGCCCGTCGATCTCGATCGACTACGGCGTGATGGAGAAGAGCCACCGGATCGCGGTCGTCCCGGCGGACTTCGGGTGGAGCGACGTCGGCAGCTTCGCCGCGCTCCCAGAGGTGCGGGAGCAGGACCTGCTCGGGAACGTGGTGGAGGGCGACGGCCTGGTCGTCGACGGCCGGAACAACGTGGTGGTGGGCAAGGGGGGGAGGCCGCTGGTCGTCGTCGGGCTCGACGACGTGGTGGCCGTGGACGCCGGCGACGCCATCCTGGTGGTGGCGCGCGAGCGGGCACAGGACGTGCGGCGCGCGGTGGAGGAGCTGGCCCGCCGCGGCCGCGAGGAAGTGCTCTAGATCCGTGCCTCCGGGGCACGCCGCAGGAGAACCAAAGGCCATGGCCAAGATCTCACCGACCCTCTTCCGCGAGTACGACATCCGCGGGCTCGTGGACCAGGACCTCACCGAGGAGGCGGTCTCGCTGATCGGCAAGGCGCTCGGGACGAAGGTGCGCGCCGCCGGCGGCAAGAACGTCGTCGTCGGGCGCGACTGCCGCCTGTCTGGCGAGCGCTTCAGCGCGCAGCTCGTCTCCGCGCTCCGCTCCACCGGGTGCGACGTCGTCGATCTCGGCGTGGTGCCGACGCCGCTCGTCTACTTCGCCGCCTACACGCTCCCGGGCGTCGACGGCTCCTGCCAGATCACCGGCTCGCACAACCCGCCGGAGTACAACGGGCTGAAGCTCGGGCTCGGCAAGAGCACGTTCCACGGCGAGGAGATCCAGGAGCTGCGACGGGTCGTCGAGCGGGGCGAGTTCGCGACCGGGGAGGGGAGCTACCGGACCCACGACATCGTCACCCCGTACCGGGCCGAGGTGAAGGCGCGGCTGGCGCTCGGGCAGCGGAAGCTCAAGGTGGTGGTGGACGCCGGCAACGGGACGGGAGGCGTCGTCGCCGTCCCGCTCTTCGAGTCGCTCGGGATCGAGGTGGTGCCGCTCTTCGTCGAGATGGACGGCCGCTTCCCGAACCACCACGCCGATCCGACGGTCGAGAAGAACCTGGAGCACCTGAAGGCGAAGGTGCGCGAGGTGAAGGCCGACATCGGCATCGCCTACGACGGCGACGCCGACCGCGTCGGCGCGGTGGACGAGCAGGGGACCGTGCTCTGGGGCGACCAGATCATGATCCTCTTCTCGCGGGCCCTGCTGGCCGAGGTCCCCGGCTCCACCATCGTCGGCGAGGTGAAGTGCTCCTTCACGCTCTACGACGACATCAAGGCGAGGGGCGGCCGCGGGATCATGTGGAAGGCGGGGCACAGCCTCATCAAGGCCAAGATGAAGGAGGAGCACGCGCTGCTCGCCGGCGAGATGAGCGGCCACATCTTCTTCGGCCACCGCTGGTACGGCTTCGACGACGGCATCTACTCGTCGGGCCGGCTGCTCGAGCTCCTCTCACGGACCGACGCGAAGATGTCGACGCTGCTCGCGGACGTGCCGAAGACCTTCAGCACGCCCGAGCTGCGCGTCGACTGCCCCGAGGACAAGAAGTTCGAGCTGGTCAGGCGGGCGCAGGAGTTCTTCGCCGCGCGCTACGAGGCGGTGACGGTTGACGGCGTCCGCGTGGTCTTCCCCGATGGCTGGGGGCTCGTGCGCGCGTCCAACACCCAGCCGATCCTGGTGCTCCGCTTCGAGGCGAAGACGCAGGCGCGGCTCGAGGAGATCGAGCGGCTCGTCCGCTCCAAGGTGGACGAGCTGAAGCGCGAGCTGGGTGCGTGATGGCCCGCCTCGCGCTCGCCGTCGATCTCGGAGGCACCAACGCCCGCGCGGCCGTCGTGGACGTCGCGGCGGGCTCGATCGTGGCTGTGCGCAGGGAGCTGCTCCTGGAG
>JBAVTL010000677.1:0-4055 GCA_049696175.1 Anaeromyxobacteraceae bacterium | reverse complement strand
CGAAGGTCTCGAGCGCCCCGAGCGGCCGCCCGTCCGGCGCGTGGAGCGGCACCGCGCTCTTCACGATGGTCAGGAGGCGTCCGTCCTTCGCCTTGACGGTGCACGTCTTCGAGACCCGCTCGAGCTCCGTCATGCCGCAGCGGATCGGCCCCTTCCCGCAGGCGCAGCCCCGGACTGCGTCGCCGGCGAGGATCGAGCAGTCCCGCCCGAGCGCCTCAGCTCGGGACCAGCCGGTGATCCGCTCGGCCGCGCGGTTCCACCAGGTGACGCGCCCCTCGAGATCCGTGGTGAAGAGGGCGTCCGGCAGCGCGTCGCCCATCTCGCGGAGCGCACGCTCGCTGCCGAGGCCGAGGAACGGGAGGGGGGCGTGGTTGGGAGGGAGCGTCATCGTGGCTTCGCGTAAGGGTGAACGTCAACTCAGAGCCGCTGAACGTCGCGGCGGTTCAAGGGATCGAACGAGCCCGTCGATGGCTACGGCGTCTTGCCGCATGGGCGCCTTCGCACGGCTCGCTCGACCCGCGTGAACGGTGGCGCGTGAACGTAGGTGAACGGCCATTGAACGGCCACTGAACGGCTCAGGGACGGTTGCCTGCGCGCTCGTGTCGCGGCGCGACGTGAAGCGGCCGCCCGGAGCGCACTTGCGGGCACCTAGACCCGGAGGGCACACGCCTTGCTCACGGGATGCGCGGCTCGCCTTCCTGGACGAGCCCTCCGCCTCATGGCGGGGCCAACGCCTCATCTGGAGGATGACTTGACCCGAACGATCCACCGCGCGGCGCTCGCCGCCGCGCTCGCCGCCGTCACCGTGCTCGGCGGCTGCGCGAAAGAGAAGAAATGCCAGGACTTCTGCGGCGAGGGGGCCGCCTGCGTGGATGGCGCGTGCGTCGCGACGAGCGCCTCCTGCGGCTCCGGCCAGACCTGGGACGAGGCCGCGCTGAAGTGCGTCACGACCAACGTCCACGCGGCGTGGCTGAAGGGGCCGTTCACCAAGGGGGAGGACGTCACCGCTGCGTGCCTCACCTGCCACGCCAAGGTCGGCGACGAGATGCTCGCCTCCGCCCACTTCAAGTGGGCCGGACCGACGCCGGGGCTCCGTGACGCCTCCGGCAACGTCGTCAACGACGGGCTGCAGGGCAAGAAGACGCTCATCAACGACTTCTGCGTCGCGGTGCCCACGAACGAGGCGCGCTGCGGCGAGTGCCACGCAGGCTACGCCGACGTCGCGCAGCAGAAGCTCGCGTACCAGCTCCCCGCAGACCCGGTCCGGGTGGACTGCCTCATCTGTCACGCCGATCTCTCCACCGGCTACATCAAGGCCGTGAAGAACTTCGGCGTCGCCGACGTGAAGCCCACGACCGGCTGCTCCCCGGCGTGCACCTCGACGCAGGCGTGCCTGCCGCTGGCCGCCGGCCCGACGTGCGTGACGGCGGGATCGACCGAGTACGCGGCCGCGCTCGGTGACGTCCTGGTCAAGGCGGCGAAGTCAGTCCGGAGGCCGGGGCGCGACAACTGCGGCAAGTGCCACTTCAACGCCGGTGGTGGGGACAACGTGAAGATGGGCGATCTCGCCTCGTCGCTGGCGAACCCGGCTGACGCTTCGGTGGACGTCCACATGGGCTCCGCGAACGCCGCCGCGCCGCGCCTCTGCGCGGACTGCCACGCCGCGAGCACCGGCTTCCGGCACGATCAGATGAAGGGGACCGGCATCTCGGTCGGCATGGTGGAGGAGGCCGGCGTCGCCTGCGCCGACTGCCACGCCGCCCCGACCGCGTCGATCCACACGCCGGCGCACCTCGCGTCGGTCGCCTGCCAGACGTGCCACATCCCGGCCTTCTCGCGCCAGCTGCCCACCAAGACCAGCTGGGACTGGTCCTACGCCGGCTACAAGGACTGCAAGTACCCGGGAGCCCCGGCGGAGATCGTCGCGGCGTGCGACACCAACCCGGCGAGCGCGACCTTCGGCACCGCCAAGGTCGTCCTGTCGGGCGTGGAGTGGGACTACAACTGGCAGAAGGGCGTCTTCGTCATGGAGAAGAACGTCAAGCCTGCGTACCGCTGGTACGACGGCACCGCCTTCCACCAGACCATCGTCGGGGCGATGAAGACCTTCGATCCGGCGAAGGGGACGGTCTCCACCTCGCCGCTCGTGCTCTCCGCCCCCGCCGCGGTGCGGGGCGATGCCGGCGCGCTGATCTCGCCCTTCAAGCACATGGAGGGGCGGCAGCCGATGATGAAGGACGGCTCGTTCGTGGTCGTCCCGCACGTGTTCGGGAAGTGGTCCCTCTGGGGAACCAAGCCCGATCCGACGGACGCGACGAAGTCCATCCCCGTCATCCCGGCCACCTCGACCGCGCCGACCGGGGCGAAGTACGGCGACTTCGCGACGTACGCCGAGCTCGCCGACGCGGTCTGGAACGACGTCCTCTCCTTCGGGGCGGCGAACTCCGGCCAGCTCGGCGTGCTCGCGACGGTGCCGGCGGGGCAGGCGGTCCGCGACACCGCTGGCGACGTGACCCTGACCCTCACGGCTCACGGCTTCGCCAACGGCGCCAAGGTCAACGTGATGACCGCCGACGCCGGCTTCGCGCCGGGCGTCAAGACGCTCACTGTCGTGGACGCAGACACCCTCCGGTGGCACGAGTCCGCCCTCGCGCACCCCGCCGCCGCGATCACCTCCACGCAGCCAGTGAAGCTCTTCCGCGCCCTCGTGCGCGGGACGGACTGGGAGTGGGGTTACACGGAGATGTTCATGAACGTGAACCACGAGGTGGCGCAGGTCACCGGCGCCGTCGGCGCGGGCGGCGCCTGCACGCAGTGCCACGCCAGCTCCGCGTCGGCGGTCGTGCCGATCTGCGACCTGTACGTGGGCGCGACGGCCAAGCCCTGGGGCTGCCCGTAGCTGAACCCGCGGCGACGACGCGACACGGCCGCGGTCCCGGATCCGTCCGGGGCCGCGGCCTCTTCGTCTGGATCACCGCAGCGGCACCACGTTCTCCTCGCTCCCCTCCCAGTCGGCGAGCCGCTCGACCTTCCGGACCACCTCCGGCCAGGTCTTCCCGCCGCAGGCCTCGACCTCCTTCGCGAGGAAGGCGCGCAGCCGCTCGTAGTCCCACTCGAAGACGAGGAGGAGGCCGCGCCCCTTCACCGCGCCCCGCGCGCCGTGGCGCGCCCGCAGCCACTGGGGCGTGGCGATCAGCAGGTCGAACCGCTCCCGCCCCTTCAGCCCGAGCGGCCCCACCTCCAGCACCACCGGCACCGCAAACTCGTCCGGGTGCGAGGGAGTGAAGTGGGCGAGATCGTGGATCTCGTCGCTGCGGAGGCTCTTGAGGCGTGCGCGCATGGGGGCTCTCCCTCTAGATTAGCGCCGCTCCCGCCGGATCCCCACCGCACCTCGGTGCCGGATCCGCCCACGGTCGGGCCGCGGCCGATCGGTCGCCGACTGGTCGGCGCCGGTGGCGCTCCCGCGTGAGATCCAGCGGGGTGCGGAGCGGCCTGCCGCGTGCATCGACAGCGCGCATGACCAGACCGGACACGTTCGAGGAGATGGCGCGACGCCTGGCGAAGGGTGGCGCCGCGTGGGGGTGCGCCGCGGAGGCCGAGCTGCTCGTTCGGCACGCTGCGCTGGCCGGAGGCGACGACACTGCCAATGCCGGGGCGGGCGCGCGAGGGCTCCGGATCGCGGCGCGCATCCTGGAGCAGCTCGCCCCCGAGGCTTCTGGGCGTCCGGCGTTTCGCCCGCTAGGGTTGAGGGGCGCCGTCCTCGCCGGTCACCTGGCGCTCGCCGAGGGGAGGCCCGGTCAGGCGGAGCTGATCGGACGAGGGGTCGCCGCTGCCGCCCCAGACAGCCCGGCGGGGCTGCGGCTCACCGGGCAGGCGCTCTTCTCGCAGGGGCGCTTCGAAGAGGCCGTGGTGGCGCTGCGGGAGGCACTGGCGGTCGATCCCGCCGACACCGTGACGCGCGCGCTCCACGCCGAGGCGCTCTGGTTCGCCGCTCGCCGCGATGAGGCGGAGGCGGAGTTTGCCCGGCTCGCCGCCGGCGAGGGGGAGGGGGCGCG
>JBAVTL010000676.1:0-3475 GCA_049696175.1 Anaeromyxobacteraceae bacterium | reverse complement strand
GTGTTGACGTTCTCGAAGGCGCGCCCGGCGGGATCGATCGCGCGCCACTCCGCCTCCTCGACGATCCGCGCGCCCACGGCGGCGGCGAGCTCGCGGAAGGAGGGATCGCCCGCGCGCAGCAGCCGCTCGACCTCGGGCAGGCAGCGGCGCGACCAGAACGCGTGGAGCGGCTCCAGCCGCCCCTGCCAGCGCGGGACGAGCGCCGTCGCCCCGGCGCGCTGGCCTGCGAGCCAGGTGATCGCCCCGGCCGAGAGGAAGGGCATGTCGCAGCCGGCCGCGAAGATCCACTCGGTCCGCGCGTGGAGGAGCGCGGCGTGGAGGCCGCCCGGCGCCCCCTTCCCCGCGATGGCGTCGGCCACCGTGCGCGCGCCGAGGAAGGCGAAGGGCGACGGATCGTTGGCGACGATCAGCGCGTCGGCGAAGGTCGCCCGGAAGAGCCGCAGCGTGCGCGCGGCGATCGGCTCACCGTCGAGCCGCAGGAGCCCCTTCTGCGCGCCGCCCATCCTCGACGCGCGGCCACCGGCGACGAGGACGCCCGTCGTGTCCGGGAGGGGAGTCGGCGGGGCATCGGGCGGAGGGGGCACGCCCCTGAGTCTACCGCGCCGCCGGGCGGGGCTCGCGAGGCTTGGAGCAGGCCAGTCGTTCATGTAGAACGTGCCCTCCATGACTCCGGAGCAGAGGCTCACGGCCTTCCGAGAATTCGTCGAGAAGCGCCCAGGCGACCCGTTCGCCCGCTATTCGCTCGCGATGCAGCTGCGATCGATGGGGCGGGCGGACGACGCCGCCGCCGAGCTCCGCCAGGTCGCGCAGCGCAGCCCGGACTACGTCCCGGCGTACATCATCCTCGGCAAGGTGCTCGAGGGGATCGGCGAGCCCGCCGAGGCGGCGCGAATTTACGAGGCAGGCATCGCGGTGGCGAGCCGGGCCGGAAATGATCACGCACGGAGCGAGCTGGGCAACGCCCTCGCCTCGCTCCGCGCGCGAGGAGAAGCACGATGAGCAACGGACAGACGATCCCCTCGCTCGGTGGCCTGCTCAAGGGCAAGCGCGCCGTCATCACCGGCGTCGCCAACGACCGCTCCATCGCGTGGGCGATCGCGCAGGCCTTCCACCGGGAGGGGGCGGAGCTGATCTTCACCTACCCCGGCGAGGACATGGAGAAGCGGGTCCGGCCGCTCGCCGAGACGCTCGCGCCGGCGGCGATCCTCGACTGCGACGTCGCCAAGGACGAGGACATCGAGAAGACGGTCGAGGAGGTCCGCAAGGTGTGGGACCGCGTGGACATCCTCGTCCACTCCATCGGCTTCGCGCCGCGGAGCGCGCTCGACGGCCGCTTCACCGACGTGACCACCCGCGAGGTGTGGCGGATCACGATGGACGTCTCCGCGTACTCGCTCATCGCGCTGACCCGCGCGTTCAAGCCGCTGATGGTCCCCGGCTCCAGCGTCCTCGCGCTCACCTACCTCGGCTCCGAGAAGGTGATCCGGAACTACAACGTGATGGGCGTGGCCAAGGCGGCGCTCGAGTGCTCGACCCGCTACCTCGCCGACGACCTCGGCCTGGACGGGATCCGGGCCAACGCCGTGAGCGCCGGCCCGCTCAAGACGCTCGCCGCGGCCGGCATCAAGGGCATGCGCGCGATGCTCGGCGAGAACGCCGACAAGACGCCGCTGCGCCGCAACATCGAGCAGGACGACGTGGCGGACGCCGCGCTCTACCTCTGCTCCCACCTCGCCCGGAACGTCACCGGCGAGGTCCTGCACGTGGACGCCGGCCAGAACATCGTCGGCCCCGTGACCATGGGCTAGCGGGGCGCCCGCTCCCCCACGAACGGGTTGTTCTTCCGCTCGTCGCCGAGGAGCCCTGACGGCCCGTGGCCCGGGAAGAACCGGACGTCGTCGCCCAGGGGGAAGAGCTTCTCCTGGATCGAGCGGCGGATGGCCTCGAAGCTCCCGCCAGGCAGGTCGGTCCTGCCGACCGAGCCGACGAAGAGCGTGTCGCCGGTGAGCAGGGCCTTCGCCGCGGGGAAGTAGACGCAGACCGAGCCGGGGCTGTGGCCGGGGGTGTGGATGACGCGCCCCTCCAGCGCCCCAAGCTGGAACGTCTCGCCGTCCTCGGGCTGGTGATCGACCACCGGCACCTCCGGTGGGTCGAACCCGAACAGCTCAGCCTGCATCGGCAGCGTGGGCAGCCTCGCCACGTCCCCCGCGTGGAGCCAGAGCGGCGCGCCGAAGGCCCGGTGCGCCTCGGCGCCGCCGGAGACGTGGTCGATGTGGCCGTGGGTGCAGAGGATCCGCGTCACGCGGAACCCCTCGGGCGCGCAGAGCGCCGCGATCTTCGGGGAGTCCTCGCCGGGATCGACGAGGAGCGCCTCGCCGCTCTCCCGCTCCCCGACCAGGTAGCAGTTCGAGCCGAACGGGGTGAGGACCGCGTTGCGGACTACGAGCATGCGGGGTCCTCGTGGGGGAGTGGTCCCGCCGCTAGTAGCTGAAGGACTGGCCGCAGCCGCAGGTCTGCTTCGCGTTCGGGTTCTCGAACTTGAAGCCGGCGCCCTGGAGCCCCGACACGTAGTCGATCGTGACGCCCTGGAGGTACATCGAGCTCATCACGTCCACGAAGAGCTTGATCCCCTCCTGCTCGAACGTCAGGTCGCCGTCGGCCCCCTGCTTCTCGAAGTCCATCGAGTACTGGAAGCCGGAGCAGCCGCCGCCGACGACGCCCACGCGGATGCCGTGGCCGTCGAGCCCCTCCTGTGCCATCGCGGACTTCACCATCTCGACCGCCTTGGCGGTCAGGACGATCGGGTTGGAGTCCATCCCGAGGTGGGAAGGGGTGACTGGCTGCTGGGCGGTGGTGGCTTCCATCGTTTCCTCGTTGGCGGGAGTGCGGTGGGAATCTAACAGCGGGGCGCGGCCGCTTCAACGCGACCTGCGCGGCGCGGTTCACGGCCGCGGAAAGTGCCCGCTCACGTCGCCCGAAGCGCGGGAGACGGCGCGCGGGATGGCCCGTTCGGAGCAGCGGCGCCGAGCCGATCGTAGAGCAGCCCCCACCTGACGCCGCGGTCCGAGACGGTGAGCCGATCGAAGCCCGTGAGCCGCATCGCCTCCGCCACGATGATCCCGCCGGCGACGATGACGTCGGCCCGCTTCGGCTCCATCCCCGGCAGCCGCTGGCGCTCGGCGACCGTCAGCCCCGCGAGCCGGACGAGGAGCGCGTCCACCTCCTCCAGCGTCATCGCCGCGCCGTGGACCTTCGAGGCGTCGTAGACCGGGAGCGCCTGCTGCACCGAGCAGAGCGTGGTCACCGTGCCGGCCACGCCCACGAGCCTCGCGCCAGTCACGTCGCCGATCCCTTCGAGCGTCGCCAGCGGCGCGAGCGCCGCGCGCGCCGCCTCCCGGAGCACCCGCTGCTCGGAGACGGGCAGGGGGTCGGTGCGGACGTGGCGCTCGGTCAGCCGGACCGCGCCCAGCTGGAG
>JBAVTL010000675.1:0-7042 GCA_049696175.1 Anaeromyxobacteraceae bacterium | reverse complement strand
CTCTCCGGCCGCCTCCTGCCGAGGGTCGGCTACCGCCGGCTCGTCCGCGGTGGGCTCGGGCTCGTCGCGCTGGCGGCGATCGGCCTGGCGCTCCTCCTGCGCCCCGGGGTCCGGCTCGTCGTCCTGCAGCTCCTCACCTTCGCGTACGGCCTCGGGCTCGGCCTCGCGAACACGCCGCTCGTCATCGCGGTCCAGACGAGCGTCCCGTGGAACCGCCGCGGCGTCGCCACCTCGAGCACCATGTTCTTCCGGACCATCGGCGGGACGCTCGCGGTCGGCATCCTCGGCGGGGTGCTGACGAGCGCGTTGGCGGCCTCGGGCGCGAGCGGCGAGGTCGCCGAGAAGCTGCTCGGCCCCGAGCGCGCGCTCCTCGCGCCCGCGCTCGTCGCGGGGCTCTCCTCGGCGCTGCAGGGCGCGATGGGCACCGTCTTCTGGGCGGTGGCGGCGATCGCCGCGGCGGCCTTCGCCGTGAGCCTCCTCTTCCCGCGGCTGGAGGTGGCGCCCGCACCGGACGAGCGGCCGGCCTGAAGTCTCAAGCGGGGTGCGTCTCCCTCGGCCCCCGGTCGCTCGGGACGGATGGCGCTAAGGTGACCTTGGAGCACGGAGGTGACCCATGTCCACCGGTGCCTTCCACGTCTCGTCTCCGCGCAACGAGCCCGCCCTCGCCTACGCACCGGGCAGTCCCGAGCGGTCAGCGCTGAAGCGGGCGCTCGGGGCGGTCGCCGGGACCGAGGTCGAGATCCCGCTCCGGATCGGCGGCCGGGACGTCAGGACGGGGCGTCTCGGCGAGGTGCGCACGCCCCACCGGCATGCGCAGCGGCTCGCTCGCTTCCATCAGGCTGGGCCGGCCGAGGTCGAGGCGGCCATCGCGGCGGCGCGCGCCGCGCGGAGGGGCTGGGCGGCCATGGAGCCGGCCGACCGCGCAGCCATCTTCCTGCGCGCAGCGGAGCTCCTCGCTGGCCCCTGGCGCCAGCCGCTCAACGCCGCCACGATGGTGGGGCAGTCGAAGACGCCGATCCAGGCCGAGCTCGACGCCGCCTGCGAGGCGATCGACTTCTGGCGCTTCAACGTCCACTTCCTCGAGCGGATGCTCGCCGACCAGCCGATCTCGCCGCCGGGACAGTGGAACCGCGTCGAGTACCGGCCGCTGGAGGGGTTCGTCCTCGCGGTCACGCCGTTCAACTTCACCTCGATCGCCGCCAACCTCCCGACGGCACCCGCGATCATGGGGAACACGGTCGTCTGGAAGCCGGCCTCCACGGCGGTCCTCTCCGCGTGGCGGCTCATGGAGCTGCTAGAGGCCGCCGGGCTGCCGCCGGGCGTGATCAACTTCGTGCCCGGCCCGGGGCCGGAGGTCGGTGAGGCGGCGCTCGCGAGCCCCGACCTCGCGGGCCTCCACTTCACGGGCTCGACGGCGACGTTCCAGGGGCTCTGGCGCACGATGGCCGAGCGGCTCACGCGCTACCGGAGCTACCCGCGCATCGTCGGAGAGACCGGCGGCAAGGACTTCGTCTTCGTCCACCCATCGGCCGACGCCGAGGCGACGGCCGTCGCGCTGGTGCGCGGGGCCTTCGAGTACCAGGGGCAGAAGTGCTCCGCCGCGTCGCGCGCCTACGTCCCCGTCAGCCTTTGGCCCGCGCTGCGCGATCGCCTCGTGGCCTCGACCGAGGCGCTGAAGATGGGCCCCGTCGAGGACTTCTCCGTCTTCCTCGGGGCCCTCATCGACGAGGCGGCCTTCCAGAGAGTGAAGCGCTACGTCGAGCTGGCGCGCGCATCGCGCGACTGCCGCGTCCTGACCGGCGGAGCGTGCGACGGCTCGACCGGCTGGTTCGTCGCCCCCACGATCGTCGAGACGGCCGACCCCCGGCACCGCCTGATGCAGGAGGAGATCTTCGGACCGCTGCTGACCGTCTTCGTCTACCCCGACGCGCAGCTCGACGAGGCGCTCGACCTCTGCGGCTCGACGTCGCCGTACGCGCTCACGGGCGCCCTCTTCGCCCAGGATCGCGCCGCGATCGTGGCCATCAGCCGCCGGCTGGCCGACGCGGCCGGCAACTTCTACGTGAACGACAAGCCGACTGGCGCCGTGGTCGGCCAGCAGCCGTTCGGCGGCGGCCGCGCCTCCGGGACGAACGACAAGGCCGGCTCGGCGGCCAACCTCCTGCGCTGGACCTCCATGCGCACCATCAAGGAGAACTTCGCGCCTCCGACGAGCGTGGCGTACCCCCACATGGAGCAGCCGTAGAGCCCAGATGGCATGCCACGTCGGCGGGTCCTCATGGGTAAGCACCGGGAGGGTACTTTTCGCCGCAGGCGCGTCGTACCTAGCGTGATCACGCTGCGCGGAGGTCCCCCATGGCGTTCACGCGACGGCAGTTCCTCAAGGTCACGGCGTCCGGCATCGGCGCGACCAGCCTCACGGCCCTCGGCTTCTCGGCGAGCCGGGTCCTCGCCGACGCCCGCGAGTTCAAGCTCGCGCGCACGAGCGAGACGCGCAACACCTGCCCGTACTGCTCCGTCGGCTGCGGGGTCATCCTCTACTCGCTCGGCGACCGCTCCAAGAACGCGAAGTCCGAGCTGATCCACGTCGAGGGGGACCCGGATCACCCGGTGAACCGCGGCACCCTCTGCCCGAAGGGCGCGGCGCTCCTCGACTTCGTGCGCAGCCCGAACCGGCTCCGCTTCCCGGAGTACCGTGCGCCCGGCTCAGACCACTGGGAGCGCGTGAGCTGGGACTTCGCGCTCGGCCGGATCGCCCGGCTCATGAAGAACGACCGGGACCAGCACTTCGTCCAGAGGAACGGCGCCGGCCAGACGGTGAACCGCTGGACGACGACCGGCTTCCTCGCCGCGAGCGCGTCCTCGAACGAGACAGGCTACATCACCGGCAAGGTCATCCGCGCGATGGGAGGACTGGCGGTCGACAACCAGGCCCGGGTTTGACACGGCCCCACGGTCGCCGGTCTGGCGACCTCCTTCGGCCGCGGCGCGATGACGAACCACTGGGTCGACATCAAGAACGCGAACGTCGTGATGGTGATGGGCGGGAACCCCGCCGAGGCGCACCCCTGCGGCTTCAAGTGGGTGACCGAGGCCAAGGCGCACAACAAGGCGAAGCTCATCGTCGTAGACCCGCGCTTCACCCGGACCGCGGCCGTCGCCGACCTGTTCGCGCAGATCCGCCCGGGCACCGACATCGCCTTCCTCGGCGGCGTCATCCGCTGGCTCCTGGAGAGGGACGCGATCCAGCGCGACTACGTCCTCGCCTACACGAACGCGCCCTTCCTCGTGAGCGAGCGCTACACGTTCGAGGACGGGCTCTTCTCGGGCTACGACGAGCCGAAGCGGGCGTACGACCGCGCGGCGTGGACGTACGAGATGGGCGCGGACGGCTTCGCGAAGGTGGACCCGACCCTCGAGCACCCGCGCTGCGTCTACCAGCTCCTCAAGCAACACTACGACCGCTACACGCCCGCCATGGTCGCGCAGGTGACTGGCGTCCCGGAGGCGCTGTTCCAGCAGATCTGCGAGGCGATCGCGTCCACGGCCGCGCCGGACCGCACGATGACGCACCTCTACGCGCTCGGCTGGACGCAGCACTCTGTCGGCGCCCAGAACATCCGCTGCATGGCCATGATCCAGCTCCTGCTCGGGAACATGGGGATGGCGGGTGGCGGCGTGAACGCGCTGCGCGGCCACTCGAACATCCAGGGGCTCACCGACCTGGGGCTCCTCTCCGACGCGCTCCCCGGCTATCTGTCCCTCCCGCGCGAGGCGGAGCAGGACTACCAGGCGTACCTCGACAAGCGGACGCTGAAGCCGCTGCGTCCCGGCCAGATGAGCTACTGGCAGAACTACCCCAGATTCCACGTCTCCCTGATGAAGTCCTGGTACGGGGTGGCGGCGACGAAGGAGAACGACTGGGCGTACGCCTGGCTGCCGAAGCTCGACAGGCTCTACGACATCCTCACCGTCTTCCACCTGATGTCCGAAGGAAAGCTGAACGGCTACGTCTGCCAGGGCTTCAACCCGCTCGCCTCCGTGCCGCACAAGGCCAAGCTCATCGAGGGGCTCTCCCGCCTCAAGTTCCTCGTCGTCATCGATCCGCTCGTCACCGAGACCTCGAACTTCTGGCAGGACCACGGAGCGCTGAACCGGGTCGAGCCGTCGAAGATCCAGACGGAGGTCTTCCGGCTGCCGTCGTCCTGCTTCGCCGAGGAGGACGGATCGCTCGTGAACTCGGGGCGGACCCTCGTCTGGCACTGGAAGGGGACCGACCCCCCCGGCGAGGGGAAGGAGGACCCCGAGATCATCGCGCAGCTCTACGGCCGGATCCGGGCGCTCTACGCGAAGGAGGGCGGCACGTTCCCCGACCCGATCCTGAACCTGACCTGGGACTACAAGATCGCGACGAAGCCTTCGGCCGAGGAGCTCGCCCGCGAGTACAACGGCAAGGCCCTCGCCGACGTCCTCGATCCGAAGGACCCCGCGAAGACCCTCGCCAGGGAGGGGGAGCAGCTCGCGACCTTCGGCCACCTGCGGGACGACGGCACGACCTCCTGCGGCAACTGGCTCTTCTGCGGCTCCTTCACGCAGGCCGGGAACCAGATCGCGCGGCGCGACACCGCCGACCCGAGCGGCCTCGGGCTCTACCCGGGCTGGGGCTTCGCGTGGCCGGCCAACCGCCGGATCATCTACAACCGCGCCTCCTGCGATCCCTCCGGCAAGCCCTGGGACCCGAAGCGGAAGCTCGTCTGGTGGAGCGGGGCGAAGTGGGTCGGCAACGACGTCCCCGACATCCGGCCGGACGCCAAGCCCGAGGAGGACGTCGGCCCCTTCATCATGAACCCCGAGGGAGTGGGGCGGCTCTTCGGCACCGACAAGATGACCGACGGGCCGTTCCCCGAGCACTACGAGCCGTTCGAGTCACCGGTCGCGAATCAGCTCCACCCGAAGGTCGGCCCCAACCCCGCGGCGCGGATCTACGAGCGCGACCGGAAGGATCTCGGCGGCGCGGAGGAGTTCCCATACGCCGCGACGACCTACCGGCTGACGGAGCACTTCCACTTCTGGACGAAGCACGTGCGGCTGCTCGCCGTGCTGCAGCCCGAGCAGTTCGTCGAGATCGGCGAGGCGCTCGCAGCGCAGAAGGGGATCCGCGCCGGCGATCGGGTCGTCGTCCGCTCGAAGCGCGGACGGATCGTAGCCCGGGCCGTCGTGACGAAGCGCATCAAGCCGCTCAAGATCGCCGGCCGGGAGGTCCACACCGTCGGGATCCCGATCCACTGGGGCTTCGACGGCCTCACGCGGCCAGGCTACCTGGCCAACTCGCTGACCCCGTTCGTCGGCGACGCCAACGTCCAGACCCCGGAGTTCAAGGCGTTCCTCGTGGACGTCGAGAAGGCTCCGGCGGGCGAGGTCTAGGAGGCAGCCATGGCGCTCCAATCGCTCGACGTGGTCACGCGCTCCGCCTCCACCTCCCCGCCCCCCGGGGTCCGGCAGACGCTGGAGGTCGCGAAGCTCATCGACGTCTCGAAGTGCATCGGCTGCAAGGCGTGCCAGGTGGCGTGCATGGAGTGGAACGACGTCCGCGACGACGTCGGCGTGAACGCCGGGGTCTACGACAACCCGCCGGATCTCTCCGATCGCTCCTGGACGGTGATGCGCTTCTACGAGGAGGAGCTCCCCGGGCGTGGGCTGCAGTGGCTGATCGTCAAGGACGGGTGCATGCACTGCCAGGATCCCGGCTGCCTGCGCGCCTGCCCCGCGCCGGGTGCGCTCATCCAGCTCTCCAACGGCATCGTGGACTTCCAGGAGGAGCACTGCATCGGCTGCGGCTACTGCCAGACAGCCTGCCCGTTCGACATCCCCCGCTTCTCCCCGAAGGACCAGAAGGCCTACAAGTGCACGCTCTGCTCGGACCGGGTCGCGGTCGGCCTCGAGCCGGCCTGCATCAAGACCTGCCCGACGCAGGCCCTCACCTTCGGCTCGAAGGTGGCCATGAAGGAGCTCGCCGCGGAGCGGGTGCGCGAGCTCTCGGAGCGCGGCTTCACGGCCGCCTCCGTCTACGACCCGGCCGGCGTCGAGGGGACGCACGTGATGTACGTGCTGCCCCACGGCGACCCCGCGCTCTACCGGCTGCCGCGGGATCCCTCGGTCTCGCCGCTCGTCGAGCTGTGGCGCAGCGGGTTCGCCAGATCGCTCGGCGTCGCCACGATGGCGGGCGTCGTGGTCGCCGGCATCTTCCACTACATGAAGGTCGGGCCCATCGAGGTGGACGAGGACGCGAAGGGAGGGCGCGAGCCATGACCCCGGCACCGCAGGATCACCCCCTCGTCGAGCCCACGCTGCTGCAGCGCTACACGCACCGGGAGCGGCTCACCCACTGGGCGGTCGCGACCTGCTACGTCGTCCTCTTCCTCTCCGGCCTCGCGCTCTTCCACCCGTTCTTCTACTGGCTGACCGGGCTCTTCGGTGGCGGCGCGCTCATGCGGGTGATCCACCCCTTCCTCGGCGCGGCCTTCGCGATCCTCTTCTTCGCCTACGCGCTCCCGCTCCGAGGCGAGAACCGGCTCCTCCCCTCCGACCGCGCCTGGCTGCGGGGCATGGTCCGCTACATGAACCGGACCGGCGAGGACGTGCCGGTGGAGGGCAAGTTCAACGCCGGTCAGAAGGCGATGTTCTGGTCGATGATGGTCGTGATCGCCGGCCTGCTGCTGACAGGGCTCCTCATGTGGCGGCCGTACTTCGCGCCGCACCTGGCTCCACCCGTCCGGCGGCTGGCCGGCCTCGTCCACGCCGTGGTGGCCTTCGTCATGTTCGTCGGCATCGGCATCCACGTGTACGCCGCCTACTGGACCAAGGGCTCGATCCGCGCGATGACGCGCGGCACCGTCACGCGCGCGTGGGCCCGGTTCCACCATCCGGGCTGGTACGCGCGGATCGCAGGGAAGGAGCGGCCGTGAGCCCGCCCAGGGACGAGCCGCTTCGCCTCGGGCGCGCCGACCCGGCCGCCCGCTTCGCGGCGCGCGCGGAGCGGCTG
>JBAVTL010000674.1:0-3801 GCA_049696175.1 Anaeromyxobacteraceae bacterium | reverse complement strand
GTTGCTAGCGCGCGTGCGCCGCCGCCCCTCCCCCTCGTTGCTGCTGTTCGCGCGGATGCGCGCTTGGCGGCGGAGACGCGACGACCTGCGTCAACCCGCTGCGGGGCCGGGCGAGATGAGATCAATGGTCAGCAACGGATTGGAGGAGAGGGACGATCTTCATCGGTTGGGCCTCGCTGCCGCTCCGACCACAAGTCATCGTCTACCTGAAGAGCCCCCTCAGCGCCTTCGTCGCGTCCTTCTGGAGGGCCTTCGTCGCGTCCTGGACCTTCTCCTGGGCCTTCTCCTTCAACACCGCCGCCTTCTCCTGCGCCGCCGCTTGCGGCGTCCCTGGGAGCCCGAGCGCCTTCCCGAGCGCGGCCGCCCCGAGCTTCGCGCCGATCACCTTCACGGCCGGCATCACGTCGAGCCCTGCGAAGCTCGGGCTCCACGCCTTCCCGACCAGCTTGAAGGAGAACGGCAGCGGCGCGTCCACCTTCGCCTTGCCGCCGGTGAGGTCCGCCACCGCCCCCGGCGAGAGGGTGAGGGTCGTCGGCATGTCCAGCTCGCCGTCGAAGGCGAAGGCACCCTGTGCCTTGATCGACGCGCCGCGCTCCTCGAACTCCAGCGGCTTCTGGAGCAGCGCCCTGCCGTCCTTGATCCGGAGGGACACCGGGAGGACCTTGCCGAGCCTGGTCCCGCCGCCCTTCGTCACCTTCGACCCGAGCATGGGGAGCGCCTTCACGATCGGCTCGGCGACCCCGGCGACGAGATCCTTCCCGTGGAAGACGCCGTCGACGAGCCTCCCCTCGATCGTCCCGTCGAGCGCCTTCAGGATCCGGTCCGTGTCCTCCCCCCTACCGGAGAGCTTCACTTCCGCGTCGATCCGGCCGGTGAGCACCTGCTTGTCCGTGAAGGCGCCGAGCGCCCCCTCCACCGCGATCCGCTCCGCCTTCGCGACCAGCTTGAACGGCATGTCGGCCGGCGCGAGCCGCGCCTGGGTGCCCGCGACGCTGCAGACGCCGTCCCAGATGCCGAGCCGCCCCTCCTCGACGGTGACCTCGTCCTCCTTCAGCGCGACGGTGACGCGGACGTCGCTCAGCTTCTGCTTCTGCGCGATCACCTGGCCGATCCGCAGCGAGGCCTTCCCCGCGAGCCCCGCGTAGGTGGAGGCGGCGTCTCCCTTCGCCTTCGGGGCCCCCTTCGCCGCCGGCTTCTCCTCCTTCGACGGGATGAGCAACCTGTCGGCGTCGACCCGGTCGATCTCGACGGCGAGGTCGAAGCGGGTGGACCGCGGCGAGAGCTCGGTCGTGCCGCGCGCCTTCACGTTCATGTCGGCGAGCCCCATCGTGAAGGACGCGAGCTCCAGCCGCTGCGCCTTCCCGGAGACGGAGCGGGTCGCGGACGTGGCGAACTGGAGCCGGTCACCCGGCTTCTTGGCGAGCGAGCCGCCCGGCCGCAGGTCGAGGCCGACCATGTCCCCCTCGGCCTCGAAGCGGAGGGATCCCGCGGCGCCGCCGCGGAGCCTCGCGGCGAACACCAGCTTCCCGCCAGCGGCCTTCTCCAGCAGCTTCGGGAAGGACATCCGGACCGGCGTCAGGTCGGCGCGCAGCTCCACGACCGGCCGCTCCGCGGTCCCCGCCGCCGCCGCGCTGAGGCCGATGGGGCCGGCCATCGTCCCGCCGATCAGCTTCGTCAGCGGCGGGTAGTACGGCGCGAGCGCGGCGAGGTCGAGGTCGCGCGACACGATCCGCAGCCCCTCGATCCGGGGGCTGTCGGAGAGGAGGGCGGTCACCTTCCCCTTCCCCTCCAGCGCCGCGGGGCCGAAGGAGAGGAGCAGCTTCGCGATCGAGAGATCCCCCCGCTTCGCGTCGGCGCTGAGGTCGGCGTCCAGCGTCACGTCTAGCGCCTTCCCGCCCTCCTGCCCGGCGAAGCGGAGCGCGGTGGCCGCGAAGCCGCCGCGGACCGTCGTCGGACCCTCGCCACCCGGGACCGCGGCGCCGAGCGCGACGTCCAGATCGGCGGTGAAGCGCCCTCCCAGGAAGCCCGCGTCGCGCGGCGCGAACGGCGCGAGCGGGGTGAGATCGACGGGCTGGACCCGGAGGGTCACGCGATCGGGCGACGGCGTGAGGGACGCCGGCAGGGGCGGCGCGTGGACCTTCAACTCCAGGTTCTGCTGCGTCGAGAGGACGCCCGCCTTCAGGACGACGTCCAGGGGAGCGCCGGCGGCGAGGCCGTCCACCACGAGATCGAGGTGGTCGATGTAGAGCTCCTTCCCGCCCGTTCCCTCGTCCACGAAGGCGATCCGCGCGTCGAGGATCGCGGCGTGCTCCACGCGGATCATGGAGAGATCGGCCGGCTTCTCCCCGGCCTTCGGCTTCTCCGGCGCCGCCGGCTTCTCGGGAGGCGCGTTCCTGGCCATCGCCGCGGTCAGCCGGTCCAGGTTCGTCGCGCCGTCCTTCAGCTTCACGACGTTGGCGCGCACGCCCTGCAGCTCGGCGCTCCTCACCCGCACGTCCTTCCCCGCGGAGGTGACGGCCCTGAAGAGCGCGAGCTTCACCTCGGCCCGATCGAGCTCGAAGAGCGCCCTCGGCTCCCCCGCGGCGGCGCCGATCCGCACCCCCTCGACCCGGACGCCGAGCCCGGTCAGGAAGGTGGTCTTCACCGCGCCGATCTCGACCGGCCGCTCCCACTGCTTCGAGAGGACCGCCGCCTGCTCCCGGGCGACGGAGGTGAGGATCCGATCGAGGGTGAAGGCCGCGGCAGCGGTCAGGACGACGAGGACCGCGACGACGACGGCGAGGATCTTCGGCCAGCGGCGGGGCTTCGCGAGGGTGTCGGTCATGGCGCCGAGAAGTGTAGCCGCGTGCGCCCGCATAGGCGCGTTTCGACCCCTACGGAGGCCAGCCACAGTGGGGCAGCCGCTCCTACCTCTTTAGAGTCAGAGACGGAGTAGTATGCGGGCCTACATCGTCGCCATCGGCGATGCAACAGGCCGTAACCCGTGCGGGATCCGGAGCCGCTTTACGACGGCATACGCCGGTGCTGTCGTCCCGCTGCACCGGCCACTGGGCCGGTGAGTGACTTTCCGCCGCACACGAAACCTAGCAGGAGCGAATCGAGCCATGCTGACAGCGACGAGCGACGACCCACTAGAACGACGCGCCCGCCCCGACCACGGGCGGGCGACATTCCGCATCACCCCGGCCCCGCCGGACGACCAGTCCCCGCGTGCGGTCCTCCGCGAGTGGGACTGGGTGACCCGCTCCCTCCTCGTCCAGCCTCGCCTCTCCCCCACCACCCGCCTCCGGCTCGAAGACTCCCGCCGCATCGTCGGTGAGCTCGCGCGCGTCCTCGCTGGCGAGGAGGAGGGCGAGGGCACCCGCACCCACCGGACCCTCTGGACCGCGCGGCTCGACGGCCGGGTCCAGGGCGTCGCCTCGCTGTTCCTCTGCGAGAGCGGGACCTTCGTCGAGCTCGTCGCGACGGCCCCCTGGAACCTGCTCGGGGACGGTGATCCCGTCGATTCACGCAAGGTGCGCGGCGCGGGCCGCGCCCTCCTCGACTGGGCCGCCACCTGGAGCCGCGCCACGGAGCGGCTGGGGCGCGTGGCGCTCCAGGCCGAGAACCCGCGCAGCCGGGCGGTCTACGAGCGGATGGGGTTCCGGCGGATGGAGCCGCGCGACCGTCCGCTCTCACTCGTCCCGCGCGGCCTCCACGGCTTCTCCGCGTCGATCCTGCGGCTCGCCGCGGGCGCCGCCGGCCCCGAGGAGTCGGCGAGCCCGTGGATGCTCCTCGACCCCGCCGCGGCGCGCCCCGCGG
>JBAVTL010000673.1:0-10348 GCA_049696175.1 Anaeromyxobacteraceae bacterium | reverse complement strand
GCGAGGTCGCGAGGGTGCTGGCCGAGCTGCAGGCGCAGCCCTCGATGAAGAAGGCGGCGGACACGCAGCGTCAGCTGGAGGAGTGGCGCGAGACGGTGCGTCGCGGCGCGCAAGGCGCGCAGGCGCGTGCGGAGACCGCGCAAGAGGCGCTCCCGGGCGGGGCCATCGCCGCCGGGGCCCGGGTCCGCGTGGTCTCGCTCGGAAAGGAGGGGGAGGTGCTCGAGTGCAACGGGGACGAGGCGCTGCTCCGGATCGGCTCCTTGAAGATCCGGCGCCCCGTGGAGGACCTCATCGGGCTTCAGGGAAAGGCGCGCGCAGCGCCGGCGATGGCCCGCTCACGATCCGAGAAGCTGGCGGCCGCCGAGGCAGCGGCCGGTGCCACCGGCCCGGTCCTGCACAGCCGGCTCGACGTTCGCGGTCTCCGCGTAGACGAGCTGCTGCGGGAGGTCGGGCGATTCCTCGACAGGCTCTACCAAGAGGGTGAGGCGGAATGTCTCATCCTGCATGGTCACGGCACGGGGGCGCTTAAGCAGGCGCTGCGCGATCATCTGGCGGCGTCACCGTATGTCGGTTCGTTCAGGCGCGGTGAGGACCACGAAGGAGGGGATGCCGTGACCCTCGTTTCGATTCGCCGTTAGGCGTGCGTCATCCTGGCGCAGCATTTAGTGCCGTCATTCAGAGCCCTTGATGGCGCATACCCCTTTGGGTGCACGCCCTTAGCCCCATTTGGTAATATTTGCGTCACGTTTTTGCGCGCTGTGTGGTAATAACGATCACCATCGTCCGGACTACCTCGTTTCACGCCGGACTCAACCCAGCGCCGCCGCTTCGGAGGCACCGAATGAACGTTCGAAAGAAGCTTTCTCTCGCTGCGATGTGCTTCGCCCTTCCCGCCATGGCTTCCGCCCAGGCGGCCGCCCCCGCTGCCGCGCCCGCTGCTGCTCCGGCCGCGGCTCCCGCGCCGGCCGTCGAGATCAAGCCCTACGGCTTCGTCCTGCTGACCGCCACCGAGCAGAGCGGCGTCTTCTCCGCGCCCGACTACCCGGGGAAGATCTCCGCCGAGGTGACCGGCAAGTCCGACAACAAGACGCTGGGCTTCGGCGCCCGTCAGTCGCGCTTCGGCTTCATGATCAACAACCTCGACGGCTCCTTCCTCTGCGCGAAGCTCGGCGCCCGGCTCGAGGCCGACTTCTACGGCTCCGTCGCGTCCGCGACGACCGGCGCGACTGAGGCCGTCCCAGGCACCGCCGTGAAGACCACGTCGACCCCTGGCAGCTGGGACTCCGCCCTCCTCCGGCTCCGCTACGCCTACGGCACGGCCACCTGGGACTACGCCACGGCCGGCAAGCTCACCCTGACCCTCGGCCAGACCGACGGCCTGGTGAACGCGCTCCACCCGGAGCTCGCGGCCTACGTCGCGGCGCCGACGTTCCAGTTCGCCGGCAACCTGACCCGCCGCTCGCCGCAGATCCGCGTCGGCTACAACTTCGACGCCGGCGTGGTCGCCGTCACGGCCGAGGTCGCCACGATGAACCCGCAGGACAAGGGTAACGCCTCGTCCATCATGTACGCGGCCGGCAACAACTCCAACCGGCCGGAGATCGAGGGCCACCTCGCGATCGTCGTGAATCCGGGCATCCCCGACGTCAAGGCCAACGTCGGCGTCGGCTACCACTCCAACAGGCAGACCTACGACTTCGGCGCGGCGACGCAGCAGACCCTCACCTCGACCCTCTTCGGCGTGGACGCCAACATCGACGCGACCAAGTACCTCAACGTCCGCGGCGAGTACTTCAGCGGCAAGGGCTCCGACGAGGGGCAGGGCGGCGCGTTCGGCGACCAGAAGGTCGCCACGGCCGGATCCCGTGAGCTGCTCAAGACGAGCGGCTACTGGTTCCAGGCCGTCGTGAAGCCGATCCCCCAGGTCTGGGTCGTCGGCGGCATGGGCCAGGAGAAGGCGGACGACGCGACGGACACCACCTACAAGATGCTCAACGTCGGCGTCATCGCGCCGGTCACCAAGGCCCTGCGGTTCGGCCTCGAGTGGACGCAGTCCCGGAGGGACCTCAACGGCACGGCCAGCGACCTCAAGGGCTCCGCTGTCGCCCTCTCCTCCCGCTTCAGCTTCTAGCCGAAGCGCAGGGAGCTGAATCCAGCGCCCGCCACCTCACGGTGGCGGGCGCTGCTATTTCCGGGTGGCGAGCAGCTGGGCCAGCTCGACCGCCGAGCGGACGCCCACCTTCTCGAAGACGCGCGCGCGGTGCACCTCGACGGTGCGGACGGCGATGCCGAGCGCGTCGGCGATCTGCTTGTTGAAGTCGCCGGCCAGGATCCGCTCCATCACCTGCCGCTCCCGCTGGGTGAGCGCGTCCAGCCTCCCGGCCAGGTCCGCCTCGTCCTCGACCGCGCGCCGGAGGAGCTCCTCCTGCTTCATCGCGGCGACGATCCTGTCCACGAGGTCGTTGTCGTTGAACGGCTTCTCCACGAAGTCGAAGGCGCCGCCCTTCAGCGCCGACACCGCGAGCGGCACGTCCCCGTGGCCGGTGAGGAAGATGACGGGGAGCCGGCTCCCCAGCGAGGCCAGCCGCTCGAAGAGCGCGACGCCGCCCATCCCCTCCATGCGCACGTCCAGCACGACGCAGCCGCGCATGGTCCCGGACCAGTCGGCGAGGAACGCCTCGGCGGACGGCCAGGCCCGGGCTGACAGCCCCCGCGTCTTGAGGAGCCACGACAGGGCGTCCCGGATCGCGTCGTCGTCGTCTACCACGTGGACGGCGGGCGCGCTCATCGGCCGTCCACCGGCAGCGAGAAGGAGAAGATCGTCCCGCCGCCCGGGTTCGGCTCGGCCCAGACCCGCCCGCGGTGGGCCTCCATGATCGAGCGGCAGATGTTGAGCCCCATCCCCATCCCCTCGGCCCTGGTCGTGAAGAACGGCTCGAAGAGCTTCTCGCGCACGGCCGGATCGATCCCGCAGCCGCGGTCGGAGATCGAGACCGTCACCGAATCGGCCCCGCACTCCGTCGCGACCCGGATCTCGCGCCGCTCCGGCGGCGTCCCAGCCATGGCGTCCATCGCGTTGCGCAGGAGGTTCAGCACCACCTGCTGCAGGAGGAGGCGATCCGCCTGGAGCTCCGGATCCCCCTCGGCGGGGCGCGTGTGGATCGCGACCTGCCGCTTGCGCGCCTCGGCCTCCGCGAAGCCGACCGCCTCCTCGACCACGGCGTTCATGCGCACGGGGCCGCGCGTCGGCTCGCTCTTGCGGACGAAGTCGTGGATCCGGCGGATGATCCGCCCCGCGCGCTGGGCCTGCTGCGACGTCTTGCGCAGCGCCTCCCGCAGCTCCTCGCGGGGCGGCTCCCCGGCCTCGAGGAGGTTCAGGCAGCCGGCCGTGTAGCTCGCGATCGCCGAGAGCGGCTGGTTCAGCTCGTGCGCGAGGGTGGAGGCCATCTCGCCCATGGTGACGAGGCGCGCCGTCGTGGCCAGCTTCTCCTCCTGCTGGTGGACCAGCTCCCGCGCGCGCTTGCGCTCGGTGATGTCCAGCACGGAGCCCATCCACCCCTTCTGCCGCCCCTCGGCGTCGATGAGCGGCGCCTCGTAGACGAGTGCGTCGAACCGCTCCCCGGCGCGGCGCATCAGCCTCATCTCGAGCCCGGTGAGCGGCATCCCGACCTCGCGCGCCGCGCGCAGCGCCTGCTCGATCTGCTCGCGGTCCTCCGGCGGCCAGTATGGCGGAGGACCGCGCGTCCCGAGGATCTCCTCCGCCGAGTACCCCACCATGTTGCAGAAGGCGGGGTTCACGTAGACGATCCGCCCCTCGAGATCGACCGCGCGCATCCCGGTGTGGAGCGAGTCCTCCATCGCCTTCCGGAAGGCGTGCTCCGCCCGAAGCGCCTCCTCCGTCGCGAGCCGCCGCTGCACGTGGCGCCGGAGGGCGCGGAGGTTCCAGAACACGGCCACGGCCAGCGTGACGAGCGCCACCACGAGCACGTCGCGGAGCCGCTGCCGCTCGCCGCCGTAGGACTCCAGCCGGAGGACGAGCCCGTGGCCGGGCGGATCGAGGTCGACTTCGTGGCTCAGCTCCGGCCGCGTCGCCTCGACGTCGGACTTCGCCGCCAGGACCGCCCCCTTCGAGTCGCGGACGCTGGCGAGGTGCCTCTCGGCGAGCCACCACGGGACGAGCCCTGCGAGCATCACCCGCAGCCCGTAGACGCCGACGACGGTCCCGGCGCGCTTGCCGTCGCGGTACCACGGGACGAAGACGTCGAACCTCCGGTCCTGCCCCTCCCCGTACGGGAGGCCGTAGGCCGTGATCCCTCCCGAGAGCGCCTGCTCCCGCGCGTCCGCGCTCTCCGCGCCCGGCCAGGGGCGCCCCGGCCGCGCCTCCGGGATGCTCATGCGCACCCGCCCGCGTTCGTCGAGGACCGCGATCCGCACGAGCCCGACGCTGCTCTGGATGATCGCGGACGCGCGAGCCTCGACCTCGCCGGGCGCGCTCCCGTCCCAGTCCGCGCCGAGCCGGCCGAGCTGCTCCAGGTCCGTCGCCACGCTCACCCGGAAGTTCTGCTGGACCCAGAGGACGTCGCGGACGACGCCGCTGCGCCTCATCTCCTGCTCCTGCTGGTAGAGGACCCAGAGGAGCCCCATGAGCGCGAGCAGGAAGAGCACCGCGGCATTGCGCGGGAGGTACCAGAGCCAGCCGTGGCCCGGCGGGCCGCTCGACTCTTCGCTCAGTGATTTCGCGGGCTTCACGAATGGAGGTCTGGCTGCGGTGGCTCGCTGCCGATTATGTCGCACCGGGTCGCCGCGCCGCTAGTGGGGCGCTCGCGTCGCAGCCTCCATGCGGGATGTTGCGGGTATCCACAATGGCGCAGCCCATTCGGCGGTGCTTACGTTCGTCAGGTCGCCGCACTCCGTCCACGCAACGAGAGAGAGGGCAGATCCATGACGAAGAGGAAGCTCGTTTCGCTGCTCGCCGCAGCCGTCGCGCTCACCGCACCCGGCCTCGGACGCGCCGCGGTCAAGGTCGGCTTCATCAACACCATCACCGGCGCCGAGGCACCGATCGGCGAGACGATGACCAACGGCCTCGATCTGGCGCTCGAGGATCTCAAGAAGCAGGGGGTCGACGTCCAGGTCCTGCGCCAGGACGACACCGGCAAGCCGGACAAGGCGATCAGCGCCATCGAGCAGCTCGCCACCGGTGACGAGGTCTCCGTCATCGTCGGCCCGTACTCGTCCAAGTGCGCCAACGCGGTCGCCAAGCAGGCCGAGCAGTACGGCGTGGCCCAGGTGATCCCGGCCGCGTCGAAGGAGGAGATCACGCGGCAGGGCTACAAGTGGGTCTTCCGGACGAACGCCCCGAGCCACGTCTACGCGCAGTCGCTGATCGACGCCGCCCTCTCCTTCGGCAAGCCGCAGTCGATCGCGTTCATCTACGAGTCCACCGACTTCGGCTCGACGCTCTCCAAGGTCGGCAAGGAGTACGCCGCGAAGAAGGGGCTGACGATCGTCGCCGACGAGGCCTACCAGCCCGGCTCGCCCGACTACCGCTCCACGCTCACCAAGGTGAAGGAGAAGAAGCCCGACCTGGTCTTCCTCGTCTCCTACGTCGCCGACGCGATCAACCTCATGCGGCAGTCCCGCGAGCTCGGGCTGAAGCCCCAGGCCTTCCTCGGCGGCGGCGCCGGCTTCGACACCTCGCAGTTCGAGGGGGAGAAGGAGATCTCCACCAACGTCTTCTCCGTCACCCAGTGGACGCCCGACTCCGGCCCGGGCGCCGCCGCGTTCGCGGCCAGGTACCAGGCGAAGTTCGGCAAGCGGCCGACCTACCACGCCGCCTGCACCTACACCTCGATGATGGTCGTCGGCGCCGCCGTCAAGGCCGCTGGCGGCGACCGCGCGAAGATCCGCGACGCCCTCGCCGCGGGCTCCTGGTCCACCATCATGGGCACGGTGAAGTTCGAGACGTTCGAGGGCTTCACCAACCAGAACAAGGTCGCGATGCCGGTCATCCAGTACCAGGGCGGCAAGGCGGTCACGGTGTTCCCGGCGAAGGCGGCGAAGGCCAAGGCGGTCTACCCCTTCCCCGGCTGGAAGTAGGCCACCCCCTCGCCCCCCCTCTCCCTCACCGAGGGAGAGGGGCGGGGTGAGGGAGCTCCCTGGGGCAGAACCAACAGGAGTCCTGATGCTCTTCTTCCAGTCGGTCCTGAGCGGCGTGCTCGTCGGCGGCGTCTATGCCCTCGTCGGCATCGGCCTGACGATGATCTTCGGCGTCATGCGGGTCATCAACTTCGCCCACGGCGACCTGCTGATGCTCGGCATGTACGCGACGTGGTTCATCTTCGCCAAGACCGGCGTGGACCCCTACCTCTCGCTGGCCGTCACCGCGCCGCTCCTCTTCCTCTGGGGCGCGTTCCTCCAGACCGCGTTCATCAACCGGATCCTCGGGTCGCTGCCCCAGAACCAGATCCTGCTCACGATCGGACTCGGCCTCGTGATGAGGAACACGATGATGCTGCTCTTCACGTCCGACTATCAGATCCTCACGACGAGCTACTCGTCGTCGAGCTTCAAGCTCCTTGGGCTCTCGGTCTCGCAGCCGCTGCTCTACTCCTTCCTCGTCACGGCGGCGATCACCGCCGCCCTCTACGGCTTCCTCCTCAGGACCGACACCGGGCAGGCGATCCGGGCCACGGCGCAGGATCGCGAGGCCGCGCAGCTCATGGGGATCAACGTGAGCCGGACGTCCGTCCTGGCCTTCGGGCTCGGGACCGCCCTGGCCGCCATCGCCGGCGCCCTCCTGGCGCCGACCTACTACATCTTCCCGGACGTCGGCGCTCCCTTCACGCTCAAGGCCTTCGTCGTCGTCGTCCTCGGCGGGATGGGGAGCATCGTCGGCGCGACGCTCGGCGGCGTCGTGATCGGCGTGACCGAGTCGCTCGGCGGCGCCTTCGTGGCGGGCGGCCTCAAGGACCTGCTCGTCTACGTCCTCTTCCTGCTGATCCTCGTCTTCAAGCCAGCCGGGCTCCTCGGCAAGTCGAGGATGTGATGCGAGACGCCATGCCCGCCCAGCCCGCCCCCTACCGCCTCTTCCCCGGCTTCTCCTGGCCCACCTTCGGGGTCTGGATCGCCGCGATCGCGCTGCTCGCCGTCGTCCCCCTCTTCGTGAAGAAGCCGCTCCTGCTCCACATGTGGATCATGGTCTTCCTGGCCGTGGCGCAGGGCTCCGCGTGGAACGTGGTCGGCGGCTACGCCGGCCAGTACTCGGTCGGCCACGCCGCCTACTTCGGGGTCGGCGCCTACACGACGATGATGCTCCTCGAGCTGCACCAGATCGCGCCGTGGTGGGGCCTCGGGCTCGCGATCCTGAACGCCGTCCTGGTCTCGGTGCTCATCGGCGCCATCACCTTCCGGCTCCGGGGCCCCTACTTCGTCCTCGGCTCGATCGCCGTCGCCGAGATCCTCCGGCTCGGGACCCTCTACTGGAAGGACTTCACCAAGGGGGCGGAGGGGATCCTCCTCTCCGGGATCCCTCCCCTGAGGCTCACGGAGGGGATCTCCATCGCGTTCGTGGGGAAGCGCCCCTTCTTCTACGCGGCGCTGATCCTCGCGGTGATCGTCGTCGCCGCCAACTGGTTCGTCGAGAACACGAAGCTCGGCTACTACTTCCAGGCGATCCGTGAGGATCAGGACGCGGCCCACAGCCTCGGCATCAACCCGGCGCTCCACAAGTCGATCGCCCTCGCGATCTCCGCGGCCTTCACCGCGTGGGCGGGGGCGCTCTTCGGCCTCTACGTCCGGTTCGTCGACCCCAACATCGTCATCGGCCTCGACGTCTCGGTCCAGATGGTCCTCATCTGCATCATCGGCGGGATCGGCACCATCCTGGGGCCAGTGGTCGGCGCCTTCGTCCTGACCCTCCTCTCCGAGACCCTGCGGAACCCCAAGTGGCTCGTGGCGGTCGGGATCTTCTCCGAGGACTCACCGATCATCGCCTTCATCCAGCAGCGGCTCTCCAACACCCACGTCCTCTTCTACGGGATCCTCGTCGTGGTCATGATCCTCTTCGCGCCGGACGGGATCCTCGGGCTCGTCCGGACCGCCACGCGGCGGCTGCGCCGCCGCCCCGACGCCGGCCCCACCGTCACGACCGTGGGCGAGGACGGGGGGCTGGCGCGATGACCGCCATCCTCCAGATCCGAGGCGTCTCCAAGTTCTTCGGTGGCCTCGCCGCCAACTCGGACGTCTCGTTCGACGTCGAGCAGCAGCAGATCATGGGGCTCATCGGGCCGAACGGCGCGGGGAAGACCACGCTCTTCAACTGCATCACCGGCTACTACCCGCCCTCCCGCGGCGACGTGCTCTTCAAGGGGGTCCGGATCAACGGCCTCCAGCCCGACCAGGTCTGCCGGCTCGGCATGGTGCGCACCTGGCAGAAGGTCCGGCCGCTCGCGAAGATGACCGTCCTCGACAACGTGATGGTGGGCGCGCTCCTGAGGACCAACACGCTCCGGGTCGCGCGGGAGGTGGCGCTCGAGCAGCTGCGCATCGTGAAGCTCGACGGGAAGGCCGGCTCCCTCGCCGGCGGCCTCCCGATCGGCGAGCGGAAGAAGCTGGAGGTGGCCCGGGTGATGGCCACCAAGCCCGAGCTCCTCCTGCTGGACGAGGTGATGGGCGGGCTCAACCCCGCCGAGAGCGACGAGATCATCGGGCTGATCCTGGAGCTCAAGGCGCGGGGGCTCACCCAGGTGGTCATCGAGCACGACATGAAGGCGATCATGAGGCTGTCGGATCGGATCGTGGTCCTCAACTCCGGCGAGAAGCTCGCCGAGGGCGCCCCGCACGAGATCGTCACCAACCGCGACGTCGTCACCGCGTACCTCGGGGAGGAGGCCGATGCTTAGCGTCGAGAAGCTCAGCTTCGCCTACGGCGACCTGCGCGTCCTCTGGGACGTCGACCTCGAGGTGAAGGAGGGCGAGATCGTCACGGTCGTCGGCGCCAACGGCGCGGGGAAGTCGACGGTCCTTAAGAACGTCTCGCGGCTCGTGAAGCCCCTGGCCGGCCGGATCCGCTTCGAAGGCGAGGATCTCGGCCACCTGCACTCGCACCAGGTCGTGGAGCGCGGCGTGGTCCAGGTGCCGGAGGGGCGGCGCATCTTCCCGGAGATGACCGTGGTCGAGAACCTCCGGATGGGCTCCTTCGTGAAGGCGACCCGGAAGGACCGCGTGAGGAACATGGAGCGCGCCTTCTCGCTCTTCCCGCGCCTGGCCGAGCGGAAGGATCAGCTCGGAGGGACCATGTCGGGCGGCGAGCAGCAGATGCTCGCGATCGCGCGCGGCCTCATGGCCAACCCGCGCCTCATGCTCCTCGACGAGCCCTCGCTGGGGCTCTCCCCTCTCTTCGTGAAGAACATCTTCTCCATCATCAGGGAGATCAACGCGCAGGGGACGACCATCCTCCTGGTCGAGCAGAACGTCTTCCAGTCCCTCCGAATTTCGCATCGCGGCTACGTCCTGGCGACCGGACGGATGGTACTCTCGGGGACGGGGGCGGAGCTCCTCGAGAGCGCCCACGTGAAGAAGGCCTTCCTGGGGATGTGACCATGGCGAAGAAGCTCGCAGTCGGCGACTGGATGACCCGCAACCCGATCACCATCCAGTCGACCGCGACCATCATGGAGGCGATCCACCTCCTGAAGGAGAAGAGCATCCGGCGGCTGCCGGTGATGACCGGCGACACGCTGGTAGGGCTCGTCACCGAGAAGATGCTGCTGGGGTTCGCCCCCCAGCGCGGGACCTCGCTGGACCAGTGGGAGCTGCACTACATCCTCGCCAAGACGCCGGTCACCGAGGCGATGAACCCGAAGCCCTA
The DNA here is from genome assembly GCA_049696175.1 of Anaeromyxobacteraceae bacterium. Classification (GTDB taxonomy): domain Bacteria; phylum Myxococcota; class Myxococcia; order Myxococcales; family Anaeromyxobacteraceae; genus DATIVK01. The sequence goes on along the minus strand of JBAVTL010000673.1, from coordinate 477 downwards.
CACGGTCCGCCCCTCGGCGTCGCTCGCCGACGTGGCCCAGCACCTGCACGACCGGAAGCTGAACGGCGTGATCGTGGTGGACGAGCACGGGAAGCTGGAGGGGCTCCTCACGACGACCAACGCCCTCGAGGCGCTCATCCACTTCACGCAGATCGTCGCGCCCGATCGCGAGCGCTAGCAGGAGCGGCCGGAGAGGCAGCGAGGTCCGCACCCACGGTGACCTCCCACTAACAGGCCGTTGAGAAACGCGGCTTCCCCCTTGGCACCGTCCCCTCTCCCCCGGTGGGGGAGAGGGGAGGTTGACTTGCGGAGCACTCGTCGAACCTCGGGGCCGGTTCTTCAACAGCCTGCTAACCCCGCTCCCCCGAGGGTTCGGGGGAGAGTGGCAACTTCACCGGATCACCGGCCGCGCCGGCGCCCCTTGGGGCCGCCCGAGCGCTTCTTGCCCGCCTGGCCAGCGCCGGCGCCCTGCTTCTC
>JBAVTL010000672.1:0-3817 GCA_049696175.1 Anaeromyxobacteraceae bacterium | reverse complement strand
CCCGGAGGCTGCGCCCTCGGAGGATCAGCTCCCCTGGAGGCTCGCTGCCGAGGCAGGCGGCTTCCTGGCCCGGCGCAGGCTCGAGTACGGCGGCATCGGTCCCATGAGCGGTACGCTGCGCGGCTTCGACGCCCCGTCGATCGCTGGGCCGTGGCTGGGAGCGGAGCTCCGTCCGCTCGCCCGCGCACGCTCGGCCGCGCTCGGCGGGATCGGCCTCTACGGCAGCTGGCAGACCTCGATCGGCTTCACCACCACCGCGCCGACTGGCGAGCTGCGGGCCACGCGGTACACGGCGTACCAGGTTGGCGCGACGTGGCGCACGCCAGCGCTGGGGGCGCCGCGCCTGGTGCTCGCGCCGTCGATCGCGTGGAAGGGGCGGTCCCTCACCGTCAGCCCGTCGATCCCCGGGCTCGCAGACGCCCGGCTCTCGGGCGTGACGGCTGGCATGGGCGCGGAGGCACGGCTCGGACGCGTCGTGATCCTCGGCAGGGGCGGATACGTCCGCTGGATCGAGGCGAAGGAGCTCGTGGGAGGCACCCCGGCGTTCTTCCCGGGCGGGAGCGCCAGGGCGATCGAGGCCGAGGCGGGGATCGGCGTCGGGCTCTGGGGGGCGCTGTCGCTCAGGGCGATCGGCGAGTACGGCCTCACGCGGTATTCGCTGGACCCGGATCCCACGGGGACCTATGCCGCGGCGCGCGCGGAGGATCGGATCCTCGGCGCGCGCGTGGTGGCGCGGCTGGAGCTGTGACCCCGGGGGTCCCGAGCGGCTTGCGCAGGTAGCTTCCGGTAGCTACATTCAAGGTATGCGCACCGTCGGTCTCAAGGTCCTCAAGAACAAGCTCTCCGAGTACGTCAGGATCGCCGCGCAGGGAGAGCGCGTCCTCATCGCCGACCGCGATCGGGTGGTGGCGGAGCTGGTGCCTCCCGGGGAGGGTCGCGCGGAGCGGGCCTCGGACGCGGTCCTGGCGAACCTCTTCCGTGAGGGGCTGGTGTCGCCCGCGCTCTCGCCGGGCCGGCCGCTGCGGGTGGAGCACGCTCGCGGCGCGACGCTCGCGAAGTTGCTGGACGAGCTCGGCGCCGATCGGGGGGACCGGTGATCTACCTCGACACCTCGGTCGCGCTCGCCGAGCTCTTCGCCGAGGATCGGCGGCCACCACGGCAGCTCTGGGAAGGCGCCCTGCTCTCGAGCAGGCTCCTGGAGTACGAGCTCTGGACTCGCTTGCACGCCCGCGGCGCCACGCGGACGCACGGCGAGGCCGCGCGAGAGCTGCTGTCTCGCGTCGCGATGGTGGAGCTGGCGCCGCCGGTCCTCGCGCGCGCGCTGGAGCCGTTCCCGGTCTCGCTCCGTACGCTCGACGCCCTCCACCTCTCGACCGCGCTCTTCCTCGCGGGGCGGCAGCAGGAGATCGCGATCGCGGCCTACGACGAGCGGATGCGGACGGGGGCCCTGGCGCTTGGGCTCGCGCTCGAGGACGTGTGACCGCGAGGCGCTGACGCGACGTCCGCCCCGTGCTATCCGAAGCGCCGCAGATGCGAATCTCCGACTTCGACTACGTCCTCCCGGAAGAGCTCATCGCGCAGGCGCCCATCGAGCCGCGCGACGCAGCGCGGTTGCTCGTCGTCCCGGCCGCCGGGCCGTACGGCCACCGGATGATCGCGGACCTCCCGGAGCTGCTCGCCCCAGGTGACCTGCTGGTCCTGAACGACACGCGCGTCATCCCGGCGCGGCTCCTCGGCAGGAAGGAGTCCGGTGGCAAGGCCGAGCTGCTCCTCTGCGAGCCGCTCTCGGGCGGGCTCGGGCGGCGCTGGCGCGCGATGGGGCAGGCGTCCAAGACGATCCGCGCCGGGGCGCGGCTCCTCTTCGACGGGCTCACCGCGGTCGTCGAGGCCGCGGAGGGGGAGGGGTTCTACGTGGTGCTGCTCGATCGCGAGGGGCCCGAGCTGGAGGCCGCGCTCGCGCACGCGGGGCGGCTGCCCTTGCCGCCCTACATCCGCCGGGCGCCCGACGAGCACGATCGCGAGCGCTACCAGACCGTCCTCGCGCGCTCCCCGGGCAGCGCGGCGGCGCCGACCGCCGGGCTCCACTTCACCGCCGCGCTGCTGGAGCGGCTGGCTGCGATCGGGGTCGAGCGGACGACCGTGACGCTCCACGTCGGCCCCGGCACCTTCCTGCCCGTGCGGGCGGAGCGGCTCGACGATCACCGGATGCACGGCGAGCGGTACGAGGTCCCCGAGGAGGCGGTCGCCGCGGTCGCGCGCACCCGGGCGCGTGGAGGGCGCGTGATCGCGGTCGGCACCACCTCGGCGAGGACGCTCGAGTCCGCCTGGCGCGTGGACCGACTCGTGCCCGGGGAGGGGCGGACGGAGCTCTTCATCCGTCCGGGACACGCTTTTGGGGTGGTAGACGTGCTCCTCACCAACTTTCACCTCCCCCGGTCTACACTGCTCGTCCTCGCCTGCGCGTTGGGGGGGCGGGAGCGGATCCTGGGTGCCTACCGCGAGGCGGTGGACAGGCGGTACCGGTTCTTCAGCTACGGGGATGCCATGCTGATCGAGCGGGCCCGCCCGGTCGGAGTGGAGTGACGCGGCCAACGGGACGGGATGACTCAGCGTGAAGAGTGAGGCGGTCAGCATCGAGTCGAGCCGCTACCTCGAAGGGTGGCGTCCGGAGAGCGGCACGCTCTTCCTGCCGGCGCTCACCGACGCGCGCGTCGGTGACGAGGCGGTCGTGCGGGTCGGGATCGTCGGCCAGACGATCCGCGCGACGCTCTTCGGGAAGGTGGCGCTGGTGCGGCGCGTCGGGCGCCCGGCCCTCCCTCCAGGCGTGGAGCTGAAGCTCGACAAGGGGAGCATCCCCGCAGCGGCGTTCCTCGCCATGTCGGCGCGCGGGGAGCCCGTCAGCTTCAGGGAGCGGACCCCGCGCTACGCGGCCGACCGGCCGCTGCGGGTCGAGCACGGCGCGATGACCTACGACGTCCTCACGCTCAACGTCTCCGAGGGGGGCTGCGCCGTCCGGTGGCCCAATCACCTCCCGTCGGTCGGGGAGATGGTCTCGGTCCGGATCGGCAACGGGTTCCTCGCGCCGTCGGTCCGCGCCGTCGTCTGCTGGACGCACCCAGGCGCGGGCGGCGTCGAGCGGAGCATCGGGCTCCGGCTGATCGTCGAGGGGCGCGCGGCCCGGATCTGGAGCGGGCTCGTCGGCGAGATCGCCCGCGCGGGCGCGCGGACCGCTTGACACGCCCGCGCGGCCGGGGGAAACGGGCGCAGTGATCCGCTTCGAGCTCATCGCCGAGGACGGCGCCGCGCGGCGCGGCCGGCTCCACACGGCCCGCGGGGTCATCGAGACCCCGGCCTTCATGCCGGTCGGCACGGCCGCGACGGTGAAGACGCTGGACCCGCGGGATCTCCACGCCATCGGCGCGGGGATCGTCCTCGCCAACACCTACCACCTGTACCTCCGCCCGGGCCACGCGCTCGTGGAGAAGCTGGGCGGCCTCCACGGCTTCATGTCGTGGGACGGCGCGGTCCTCACGGACTCCGGCGGCTTCCAGGTCTTCAGCCTGGGCGAGCGCGCGGGCGCGGGGCGCGAGCGCTCCGGGCCGGGGCTCGTCGAGATCTCCGAGGAGGGGGTGGAGTTCCGGAGCCACCTCGACGGCTCCCGCCACATGCTCTCGCCCGAGGTGGCGATGCGCGTCCAGGAGGCGCTCGGGGCCGACGTCATCATGGCCTTCGACGAGTGCCCGCCCGCGCTGGCGGACCGCGCCTACCACGAGCTGTCGCTCGCGCGCACGCAGCGCTGGCTGCTCCGGTGCAAGGC
>JBAVTL010000671.1:0-1560 GCA_049696175.1 Anaeromyxobacteraceae bacterium | reverse complement strand
CGACCGGGCGCTGCGCGCCGCGGCCGCGCTGGCCGATCGCGGCGTCAGGCCCGGCGACCGCGTGGCCATCGTGCTCCGGACCGAGCCGGCGTTCCTCGACGCGTTCTTCGGAACCTGGCTGGCCGGGGCGGTCCCCGTGCCGCTCTACCCGCCGGTCCGCCTCGGCCGGATGCAGGAGTACCTGGTCGCCACCGCGCGGATGCTCTCCGTCACGAAGGCCGCGCTGGTCGTGTCGGGCGGTGGGACGCTCCGCCTGCTCGGAGAGGCGGTGGAGGCTGGAGGGGTGCGGCTCGGGATCGCCGACGCGGCGGGGCTCGTCACGGGGGGGCGCCGGCTCGCGCGCGCGCCCTCCGCCGGAGGGCTGGGGCTCGTGCAGTTCTCGTCGGGGTCGACGGTGGATCCGAAGCCCGTGGCGCTGACGCACGCGGCGCTCGCGGCGCAGGTGAGCGCGCTGCTCGAGCTCGTGGAGCCGACCCAGCGCGACGCGCTCGTCTCGTGGCTGCCGCTCTACCACGACATGGGGCTGATCGGCTGCCTGCTCGGGGCGCTCAGCCACCCCGCGCCGGCGATCCTCCTGGCGCCCGAGCACTTCCTGGCGCGCCCTTCGCTCTGGCTGCGCGCGATCTCGCGCCACCGGGGGACGGTCTCGGCCGCGCCCAGCTTCGCCTACGCCTACTGCGCCGACCGCGTGAGGGACGAGGAGCTCGGCGGGTGCGACCTCTCGTCGTGGCGGCTCGCCCTCGACGGCGCGGAGCCGGTCTCCGGGGACGCGATGCGCCGCTTCGCGGCCCGCTTCGCTCCCTTCGGCTTCGCGCGGCGCGCGCTGGTCCCCGTCTACGGCCTGTCGGAGGCGGCGCTCGCGGTGACCTTCGCGGCGCCCGGGTCGCCGCTGGAGGGGAGGCGGATCGACGCCGCCCTGCTCGCGCGGGACGGCGCCGTCGCGCCCGGCGATCGAGAGGTGGTCCCGGTGGGCGTCCCGATCCCGGGGGTCGAGGTGGAGCTGCGCGGCGCGGAGGGGCGGGGCGTGGGGGAGGGGCGGCTGGGACGGATCTGGGTGAAGGGGCCCTCGGTGATGCGCGGCTACCTGGACGACCCCGCAGCCACGGCGCGGGCGCTCGTGGACGGCTGGCTCGACACCGGGGATCTCGGCTTCGTCGCCGGCGGGCAGCTCTTCGTCCACGGGCGCAGCAGGGATCTCGTGATCGTCCGCGGCGCCAACCACGCGCCCGACGAGTTCGAGGCGGCGCTGGCCGGGCTGCCGGGCGTGCGCACCGGCTGCGCGGTGGCCCTCGGGTTCACCCCACCGGACGCCGGCGGCGAGGAGCTGCTGCTGCTCGTCGAGCGCGGCCGCGACGCGGAGGAGGAGCACGACGCCGCGCTAGAGGCGCAGCTCCGAGAGGCGGTCATGGAGAGGACCGGCGTCGCGCCTCACACCGTCCGGATCCTCGCCCCAGGCACCCTGCCACGGACGAGCTCGGGGAAGCTCAGGCGGGGGGAGGCCCTCCGCCGCTACCTGGCCGGTGCGCTCGAGCCGCCGCGCCCGGTGAGCCTCCTCCGGAT
>JBAVTL010000670.1:0-3086 GCA_049696175.1 Anaeromyxobacteraceae bacterium | reverse complement strand
GCGCTCCCGGAACGGCGAGAGGAAGTCCCACGCGTCGATCTCCACCCCGGCGTCCACGCGCACCCTGCCGAGCCGGGCGAGGTTCAGCGCGTCGCGGAGCGCCACCTCGGCCGGCTCGTCCAGCCAGTGAGGAAGCTCGAGCACGTCCCGGACGAGCGCGATCTCGGCCTCCTCGAAGGGGCGGACCCGCGCGCGCAACGTCTCTACCATCGCGTCGGAGAGCAGCACCCCGCCATTGTAGGCGTCTGGACGCAGTGCGTCAGGAGGCGGCTACTGCACGACCTCGTCGAAGGCCTCGCGCACCGCCCCGGTGATGCGCTGGTAGTCCTCCCGGAAGCGGTGGCCGGGGTTGGCGCCGTAGTAGCCGAGGCGGCGCGCGAGCTGCTCCAGCGGGCGCCCGTCCTCAGGCAGGTGATCGACCGCGAAGTCGTGGACGATCCGGAGCCGCAACGCCACCCGCCTGAGGAAGTCGTAGCCGTCCGAGAGCGCCTTGTGGTCGAGCTCGCGCAGGAGCCCCGCGCCGAGGAGCCGGTCGAGCGCCTCCGGCGTCGACGGCGTCCGGATGGAGGGGTGGTCGTGGCCGTGGGCGAGCTGCAGGTACTGGGCGGCGAACTCCACGTCGACGAGGGCGCCGCGGCCGGTCTTGGGGTTCATGCCGCGCGTCGCCTCCTTGCCGAGCTCGCTCTCCATGCGCTCGCGCATCCGCCGGATCTCGGCGGCCAGCGCGGCGGGATCCTCCGGCTTCCCGAAGACGACCGGGATGAGCACGCGCTCGCGGATCTCCTCGAACGGCCTGGGATCTCCCGCCACGCAGCGGGCGCGCAGGAGCGCCTGCCGCTCCCACAGCTGGCTGCGGACCTGCGGCGTCGAGCCGGCGGCGGCGTCGCCCATGTGGTACCGGGCGAAGCCCTCGGTCCCCACGACGAGCGCCCCCTGGTTGCCGCTCGGGCGGAGCCGCGTGTCGATCTGGTAGAGCCGTCCCTCCCGGAGCGGCATCTGGAGGAAGGCCATGAAGCGCTGCGCGAGGCGCGAGTAGCGCTCGTGCCCCTGCTCCGCGCCGCCGGAGTAGAGGAAGACGAGATCGAGGTCCGAGTGGTAGCCGAGCTCCCTCCCGCCGAGCTTCCCCATCCCGACCACGCAGAGCCGTCCGGGCGGCGCGTACCCCTTGGCGCGCGACTCCTCCTCGGCGAGCGAGAGGCAGCGCTCGATGCAGACCTCCGCGACGGCGGTGAGCTGGGCCGAGACGCTCCCCAGACGGATGGAGCCCGCGATGTCGTGGATCGCGATCCGCAGCATCTCCTCGTTGCGGAAGCGGCGCACCTCACCGAGCTTGCGCTCCATCGCCTCGTCGATCTGCATGGCCGGATCGAACGACGCGAGCCGCTCGTCCAGCTCCTCCGCGAGCCGCTCCTTCTCCTTCACGAGGGCGATCTGGTCCTCGCGCAGCAGCGCGTCGATCATCTCGGGGTGGCGCAGGAAGCGCTTCGAGAGGAAGTCGGAGGTGCCGAAGAGGGAGAGGAGCAGGCGGGCGACCCGCCGCCGCTCCCCGAGCAGCTTGAAGTACGGCTCCGGCGCCTGCAGCGCGGACGCGAAGTCGGCGAGGTGTGCGAGCGACTGGTCCGGATCGGGGGACGAGAGCGCCTCCGCGAGCAGCGCCACCGCGGCCGCCGGATCGCCCGTGGGCGAGAAGGGGGTCCGGCGCCGGCCCATCGCGTCGATGGACGCGATGGCGCGGTCCGGATCCGCGAAGCCGCGCCTCGTCGCGATCTCCGCGCGCCGCTCGCGCTCCACCTGCGGATCCAGGATGAGGGCCAGCTCGGGATCGATCGGGGGGCGATCCTCGCCGCGCCCGAGCAGGTCCGAGAAGAGGGCCGCCACGCGCTCGCGGTGGCCGGCGAGGACGCCCTCGAACTCCGCGACGGAGGCGAACCCCATCGCGCGCGCGAGCGAGATGCGCTCCTCGGGTGGCGGGAGGCGGTGCGTCTGCGCGCCGTCCACCATCTGGACGCGGTGCTCGGCGCGCCGGAGGAAGAGGTAGGCGTCGGCGAGCGCGTCGCGATCGTTCGCCGGGACGATGCCCGCGAACAGGAGCCGCTCCAGCGCAGGGAGCACGGCCCGCTCGCGGAGCGCCTGCTGGCCGGGCCGCCCGCCGTGGAGCAGCTGGAGCGCCGACACGAAGAACTCCGCCTCGCGGATCCCGCCGCGTCCGAGCTTGAGGTCGGAGCGCCCCTCGGCGCCGGCGCGCGCGTCGATGCGGTCCTTCATCGCCTTGATCTCGCCGACCACGTCGAGGTCGAGGCTGCGCCGCCAGATGAAGGGCTCGAGCAGCTTCAGGAGCTCGTCGCCGACCGCGATGTCCCCCGATCCCGAGCGCGCCTTGAGCATCGCGTTCCGCTCCCAGGATCTCCCGTAGGACTGGTAGTAGAGCTCGGCGCCGCGGATCGAGTTGACGATGGGGCCGCTGCGGCCGTCGGGGCGGAGGTTCAGGTCCACCCGGAAGACGATGCCGTCCTCGGTCGCCTTGGCGATGGCCTCGGTCACCGCCTCGGAGAGCTTCGTGTAGTAGGTGAAGTGATCGAGCGGGCGATCGCCGTTCGTCTGCCCGTCGTGCGAGTAGACGTAGATGAGGTCGATGTCCGAGGAGAAGTTGAGCTCCTGGGCGCCCAGCTTCCCCATCGCGAGGGCGCAGAAGCCGGCCCCGGCCTCGCGCCCCTCCAGCCCCTCCGGGCTCCCGTGGCGCGTCCGCAGCCGCCGATCGTGGAAGCGGATCGCGGCGTCGACGCAGGCGGTCGCGAGCGACGAGAGCTCGCCGGTCACGTCCTTCATCCGCGCGCGCCGCAGGTCGCGCAGGATGATGCGCAGGACCTCCCTCGCGCGGATCCGCCGGAGGAGCCGGAGGAAGCCGGCGACGTCGTCCTCGGCGAGGCCGCGCATCGCCCGCAGGAGGAGGCGCCGGAGCGAGCGCTCCGTGCGCGCGAAGAGCAGGAACGGGGAGCGCGCCGTCCGGCGCAGCAGCACCGGCTCCCGCGCGAGCAGCTGCGCCGCCATGCGGGAGCCGCCGCAGAGCAGCGTGAGCGCCTCGAGGA
>JBAVTL010000669.1:0-2170 GCA_049696175.1 Anaeromyxobacteraceae bacterium | reverse complement strand
GGGTCGGACGTAAAGCCCGAGCCGACTATGGTCACGATCGCGCCGGGGGCGGCCGCCGGCGGCGTGACCCAGGCCACGCGCGGGCCGCCCGGCCTGGCGATCTGGACGCCGGTAAGAGTCCCCGTGGCGCTGAAGGCGGGCTGCTGCCAGACGGCCGACGTGGTCCTGTCCATCAGGTTGAGCCCCGTCAGCGTCCACTGGTGCCCCTCGCAAGGCGGCCGCTCGAGGGTCCCGGTGACGGACCCCACCGCGCCGAAGAGGCCCGTGACCGTCCCGTCGATGCAGTCCACGTCCCCGGTCAGGAGGAACGGACCGAAGAAGCTCGACTCCCCCTGCACGATGTCGGCGACCCAGTTGCCGGTCATGTTCCCCTGGCGCGGGTCGAAGCCGGTCCAGGTGCCCGCCCAGACGCCCGAGAGATCGACCTCCGGCGCCAGCGGCGGGAGCTCGGCCGGTGTCGCCGCGGAGGCGCCGGAGCAGCGCGCGATGAGCGCGAAGCACGCCGCCGCGCTCATGGCGGTGACGGGCCACCGGCAACCTCGCGCCTCTCGGCCAGTCCGAAGCATTGTCCCCCCCCTGGGAGCCAAGCATGTCGATGCTACGGCGCCTGGCTCGCATCCTTCAACCCATGCCTCCGAGAGAGCCGCCGGAGGCGGATGTGACTGCGGAGGGGCGTCGGACGCCGACCCTCCATATCTGGTAGGAGGAGCCACCTCATGTCGAACCACCCTGCCGATAGGCCGAGAGCAGTGCTCGTCGGCGTCCAGCTGCCCGACGCGTCGGATGTCGATCACGCCACGCACCTCGCCGAGCTCCGGAGGCTGGTGCAGACCCTCGGCTACGAGACGGTCGCCACGGTCAGCCAGAGGCGCGCGAAGACGGGTGGGGGCACGGTGCTCGGCACGGGAAAGCTCAAGGAGCTGGCCAAGCTCACCGGCGGTCCGGGAGTCATCGCCTCGGGGGCCGCCGTTCGCACCTCGAAGGCGAGGGAGCGCTGGGAGGCCGAGACCGAAGAGGCCGACGACTCTCCCGACTCCGCCGAGGAGGAGGGGAGCGCCGCCGAGCCGCCGGCCGTGGTCGGGGAGAAGCCCACGGTGGTGGTCGTGGACCACGAGCTGTCGCCGAGCCAGCTGCGGAATCTGGAGAAGGCGACCGGCGCGCTGGTGCTCGATCGCACCGGCGTCATCGTGGACATCTTCCATCGCCACGCCCGCAGCCGCGAGGCGCGCATGCAGGTCGAGATCGCCAGGCTGAAGTACCTGTCGCCCAGGCTGCGGGAGTCGGCGGGCCGCTCGGAGCGCCAGCAGGGGCAGGGGGCAGGCGACTCGGCGGTCGAGCTCGATCGGCGCAAGATCCGCGACCGGCTGGCGGAGCTGAACGAGGGGCTGGCCGCGGTCCAGCGGGATCAGGACCACCGGCGCTTCGCCCGCCGGGACCAGCTGCGCGTGGCGCTGGTCGGCTACACCAACGCCGGCAAGTCGTCGCTCATGCGGGCGCTCACCGGCAGCGAGGTGCTGGTCGCGGACCAGCTCTTCGCGACGCTCGACACGACCGTGCGGGCGCTGCAGCCGGAGTCACGTCCCCGCGTGCTGGTGTCGGACACCGTGGGCTTCCTCAAGCAGCTGCCGCACGATCTCGTCGCCTCCTTTCGCTCGACGCTCGACGAGGCGCTGGAGGCCTCGCTGCTGCTGTACGTCGTGGACGCCTCCGACCCGACCTGCCAGGCCCAGCTCGACGTCACCAGGGGCGTGCTGCGCGACATCGGCGCGGCGGAGGTGCCCAGCCTGCTGCTGCTCAACAAGGTCGATCGGCTCGACGAGGCCGCGCGCCGCGAGCTGAGGGAGCGGTTCCCCGGGGCCATCCTGCTCTCGGCGCACGCGCCCGCGGACGTCGCGGCGCTCCGGCAGGCCGTGCTCGACTTCTTCGAGGCGCAGATGGTCGAGGCCGAGCTGCTGATCCCCTACGCGAGCCAGGGGCTCGTCGGCGAGGTGTACGAGACGGCGCGCGTGCTCTCCGAGACGTTCGACGAGGCCGGCCGGCGCGTGCGCGTGCGCTCGCTGCCAGGCGCCGTCGCCAGGCTGGTGCGCAGGTTCCAGGGGTGAGCTCGCACCCTTAGTCGCCCCCCGCGCTACAGCCTCGCCGCCGCGACGGCGAGCGCGCCGACCAGCGC
>JBAVTL010000668.1:0-3714 GCA_049696175.1 Anaeromyxobacteraceae bacterium | reverse complement strand
ACGTTCACCTCGCACGGCGCGAGGTCGAGGCGTCGCCCGACGTGCTGGTGATCGGCGGCGGTGCGGCGGGGCTCGCGGTGGCGCGGACGCTCGCCGGACCGGGTCGGCGGACGATCGTGGTCGAGCGGGAGTCCGCGCTCGGCGGGTTCGCGGCCTGGAGCGACGCGGACCTCCCAGACGGCGCCTGCGGGAGCTGCGTCGTCGCCCCCGTGATCGACGAGCTCCTCCACCACCGCGCGGTCGACGTGCGGACGGGGGCGGAGGTCACGGCGGTGCGCGGCTCCTTCGGCCGCTTCGACGTGGAGGTGAAGCAGAGGGCGCGCTACGTGGACGCGGAGCGCTGCCTGGGCTGCCCCGCCTGCGTGGAGGCCTGCCCCGTCGACGTGCCCGACGGTGAGGAAGGCGGCGCCGGGAGGCGGCGCGCGATCAGCCTGCCATGGGCGGGCTGTCTCCCTCACGTGCCGTCGATCGATCCGGCGCGCTGCTCCGCGCTCCGGGGCGGCACCTGCCGCGCGTGCGCGGACGCGTGCGTCGCGGACGCCATCCGGCTCGACGACGCTGACGAGGTGCAGGCGTTACATGTGGGCGCGATCGTCGTCGCCACCGGGTCGAGCGCCGGCGGCGCGGCGGGGCCGGCCCCCGAGCTCCCCGCCGATGGGAGCGGCGCGCTCGCCCGGATGCTCCGGATCGACGCAGGGGAGGACGGCTTCCTGGACGACTCCGGGCCGGGCGCGTTCGAGCCGACGGCGACGCGGGTCGCGGGCGTCTTCGTCGCCGGAGCTGCCGCCGGTCCGCGCCCGCTCCACGCGGCGATCCGCGACGGCGTCGCGGCGGCCGGGTGCATCCTCGCCATGCTGCGCCCGGGCGAGCGACTCCTCGTCGAGCCGCAGGCGCCGGAGGTGCTGGAGGCGGCCTGCTGCGGGTGCGGCGCGTGCGTGACGGCCTGCGCACTCGGCGCCGTCAGGCGCGATCCAGCGACGGGGCGCGCGCGCGTGGAGCCGCTACACTGCCGCGGCTGTGGCGGCTGCGCCGCCGCGTGCCCGACCGGGGCGATGGGCGCCCCCCACCAGACCCGCGAGCAGATCGCCGCGGAGCTCACCGCGCTCCTCGCCGGGGGAGCCGCACCGTGAGCCCTCCACGGATCGTCGCCTTCCTCTGCGACGCCTGCGCCTACGCGGCGGCCGACGAGGCCGGCCGCGCGCGCCACGAGCACCCCCAGACCCTCCTCACGATCCGGGTCGCCTGCGCCGGGCGGGTGGAGCCGGCCTTCGTGATCCAGGCGCTGCGGGGGGGGGCGGACGGCGTGCTGGTCGGAGGCTGCCACCCTGGCGACTGCCGCTACGTCGACGGCAACCTGCGGGCGGAGTCGCGGTTGACGCTGCTCGCGCGGGCGCTCGCGCAGGCTGGGATCGAGCCGGAGCGTGTCCGGGTCGAGTGGTTCGGGGCGAACGAGGGGGAGCGGTTCGCGCGGGTGGTCCGGGAGATGAGCGAGGCGCTGCAGGCGCTGCCGCTGGGGGGGAGTGATCTTCTGCCCCCTCACCCTGCCCTCTCCCCCGGTGGGGGAGAGGGGATGATTCCGATGGGTGAACTCTCCCCCGGTGGGGGAGAGGGGATGATTCCGATGGGTGAACTCTCCCCCGGTGGGGGAGAGGGGCGGTCTTCATTGGCCGAAGCAGGAAGGGTTCAGGGCCGCCGGCCGCGGATCGCGTTCTACTGGAACGCCTCCTGCGGCGGCTGCGAGGAGGCGGTGATCGATCTCGGCGAGGGGCTGCCGCGCCTGATGGAGCGGGCCGAGGTGGTCCTCTGGCCGGCCGCCGTCGACGCGAAGCGAGGTGAGATCGAGGCGCTCCCCGATGGCGCGATCGACGTCGCCTTCCTGAACGGCGCCATCCGGCTCGACGAGCAGGCGGACTGGGCCCGGCTGCTCCGGCGCAAGGCGCGGAGGGTCGTCGCGTTCGGCGCCTGCGCGCAGCTCGGCGGCATCGTCGGGCTCGGCGACCTCGACGGGCCCGAGGCGATCCTCGACGCCGCGTACGGGCCTGGGGTGGCGTCGGTCTCCAATCCTGGCGCGCCAGGCGCCACCGGGCCGGGCGACGCCATCCCCCTCCCACGGCTGCTCCCGCGCACGCTGCCGCTCGACCGCGTCGTCACCGTCGACGCGTTCGTCCCCGGCTGCCCACCGTCGCAGACGATCGTCGAGCAGGCGATCGAGGCGCTCCTCTCCGACTCGCCGCCCGGCGGGGGGGCGGTCCTCGCCCCCGACGCGTCGCTCTGCGAGACCTGCCCGCTCAAGGACAGCCGCCCCGAGCGGCCGGAGCTCCGCGCGCTGCGCCGGCTCGCGGCCGAGGTGCCCGAGCCCGGGCGCTGCTTCCTCGCGCAGGGGATCGCCTGCTCGGGTCCCGCGACGCGGCAAGGATGCCAGCCCGGCTGCGTCGAGGCGGTGATGCCGTGCCGCGGCTGCTTCGGCCCGGTCTCCGGCGCCGGCGACGCTGGCGCGGCGATGGTGGGTGCCTTCGGCTCGCTCCTGTGCGGCGACGCCGGGGAGCGCGCGCTGCTCGCGTCGGCGCTCCCCGATCCGGCCGGCACCTTCTGGCGCTACGGCTGGGCGGCCGGGATGCCGGCGCGGGCAAGGCGTGGTGAAGGATGACCCGCAGGATCGTCATCGACCCGATCACCCGGCTCGAGGGGCACGGGAAGATCGAGATCCTGCTCGACGAGCAGGGGGACGCCGCGTCGGCGCGCCTTCAGGTCCCGGAGCTGCGCGGGTTCGAGCGCTTCTGCGTCGGACGCCCGGTCGAGGAGCTCCCGCGCCTCACCTCCCACGTCTGCGGCGTCTGCCCCGCCGCCCACCACCTCGCGTCGGTCAGGGCGCTCGACGCGCTCTACGGCGCTGCGCCGCCGGCAGCGGCCCTCGCCGCGCAGGCGCTCTACTACAACCTCTTCCTCTTCGAGGACCACCTCCTCCACTACTGGTACCTGGGCGGCCCGGATCTCCTCCTCGGCCCCACCGCGCCGGCGCCGATGCGCAACGTCCTCGGCGTCGTCGCGCGGGTGGGGGCGTCGCTCGGGGGCCGGATCATGGCGGTCCGCAAGGAGGCGCGGGAGCTCATGGGCGCGCTCTCGGGGCGGACCGGCCACCCGGTCTTCGCGCTCCCTGGCGGCAACTCGCAGCCGGTGGCGCCGGCGCTGATCGCGAGGGCGCGCGCCGCGGCCCCGCGGCTCGTCGCCTTCGCGGAGGAGTCGATCGCCAGCTTCCGGCGCGCGGTCGTCGAGTCGCCGGAGTGGATGGAGACGGTGGAGAGCGAGCCGTTCCGCGTCCGCACCCACTCGATGGGGATGGTGGACGCGGAGGGGCGGCTCGCGTTCCTCGACGGGACGCTCCGCGTGATCGATCCGGACGGCGCCCAGCTCGCGGCGTTCGCGCCGCGGGACTGGCTGGACCACCTGGCCGAGCGGGTGGAGCCCTGGAGCTACGCCAAGTTCACGTTCCTCAAGGCGCGCGGCTGGCGCGGCTTCGAGGAGGGTGCGGAGAGCGGGCTCTACAGGGTGGGGCCGCTCGCGCGGCTCAACGTCGCGAGGGCGATGGCGACGCCGAGGGCGGAGGCGGAGCGGCAGCGGCTCTTCGACCGGCTCGGCTGGCCCGCGCATCAGACGCTCGCGTTCCACTGGGCGCGGCTGGTCGAGGCCCTCCAGGCCGCGGAGACGGTCGAGGCG
>JBAVTL010000667.1:0-1880 GCA_049696175.1 Anaeromyxobacteraceae bacterium | reverse complement strand
GCGTCGGATCGATGCGGACGAAGCTCACCGCGAAGCCCGCGTCACCTCAGCCGATTCCGCACGAAGTGACGAATGGTCAGCGAGGGTTCGGGGGAGAGGGGCGAACCATTGCCGACGAGGTCCTGAGCCGCGTGGACACGATGTGATGAATCCAGAGCCCGACGGGTCGGGGGAGACGTCCTGCCACTACTCCTCGTCGTCCGGACCGTAGACGCACGGCTCGAACGGCTGGCCGGAGCGCGGCTCGTCCTCGGCGATCGCGCGCAGCTTGAGCAGGCCGCGCGTCTCGACCTGGCGGATCCGCTCGCGGGTGAGGTTCATGATGGTGCCGACCTCCTCGAGCGTGATCCCGCCGCGGTCGGCGACGTCGAGCGCGCAGGTGTCTGCCATCTCCCAGACTTCCTTGTCGGGGAAGTTGAGCTTGATGGAGCCCGTCGCCGGGTTCACGTCCAGGTAGAGGTGGTGCTTGCACGCGATGAACATGCACGGGCGCGGGCCGGCCCCGCAGTCCGCGCGCGATCGCGGCCGGCTCGCCTCGATCTCCTTCATCGTCGCGTCCAGCTCGGGGTCGATGAGCCCGAACGCGCGCTGGCGCCGGAGCTCCCGCGCGATCTCCTTGCGCGACATCGTCCTCGAGCGGTGCCGCTCCTGCTTCCCGTCCTCCAGGTCGCCGAGCTCCGGCTCCACCGGGTCCACCACCGGGATCCGCTCGCTCCGCTTCGCCTCGCTCATCCCCGACCTCCCGTCCCCTGCGCCCCACCGGGCGCCCTGACACCTGCCCCGAGCGCCGCCCCGCGGCGCCCCGGTCTCACGCGACCCGCGCGGCCTCCGCCGCCGGGATCGTCGCGACCGCACCACCCACCCTCTCCATCCTCTTGAGCGCCGCCAACGCCGCGCGCTCCGCCACCCGCAGCTCCGCCTCGAACGCCCGGCGCCGCGGGTGGTCCTGCACCTTCCGGCCGAGCTCTGCGACGAGCTCCGCCAACCCCTTCTCCACGTCGTCGAGCCGGCTGCGCACGGCGAGGAAGCTGCCGCGGATGTCCTCGACCGTGTAGCCCTCGGCCATCATCCGCTTGATGAGCTCGATGCGCCGCACGATCGAGACCGGGTAGAGCCCGGTCGATCCGGCGTGCTTCCCCTTCCGCCCGACGCGCCTGCTCCGCGGCAGCAGCCCCTGCTGCACGTACTTCCGGAAGGTCGCCTCCGAGAGCCGCGCGCCGCGCGCCTCGAACATCCGCACCACCTCCGCGCTCGTGATCCCGTTCGCGCGTTCGCGCTCGATCCGGGCCAGCTCGTCTTCGCGGAGGTAATCCATTGGATCGAATACTCTCGTTATCTTCTCTTGAAAAGTTGATTTCGAGAGTAGTCAATTCAGTGGATTTCGTCAACGGGAGAGACGTCTGCGGCGCGGCCCCGGAGGGGCTGCGTGGCGGCGGGTGTGGGTGGAGGTGCGATCGCGCCGCTCACCGCGGCGGGCAGGAGCCGTGCGTCATGCTGCGTGCGTCAGGTGGCGAGCGGCTCAGCGGCCGAGGCGCGGGTACCAGGCGGTGCGTCGCCCCGCGACGATCTCGACGGCGCCCTCGACGGCCCCGAGGCGCGGGTGCACGACCCGCACCCGGTGGCTCCCGGCCGGGAGCCGCACCTCGCGCGGCGTGTCCCCCAGCCTCCTGCCGTCGACGAACAGCGTGGCCCAGGGCGAGGCGTTGACCGCCAGTATCCCCTCCCCGCTCGCCGGGCGAGGGAGCTGGATCCCGTAGATCGGCGCGCCGCGAACGGGAGGTGCGCCGGACTCCGGGGCGCCTCCTTGTGTGGCGGGAGCGTCCGGCCGGGGCGGCACCGGGGCGGCGGCCGGCGCTGGCGGGGGCGCCGTGGACGTGCCC
>JBAVTL010000666.1:0-4659 GCA_049696175.1 Anaeromyxobacteraceae bacterium | reverse complement strand
CCATGAACCTCCGGACCTTGGCGGGTGCCACCCTATGGGCGCTGTGCAGTATTGCCGCACCGGCTCGCGCGGTCGCAGCGGACGGAGCCGCCACCGTACCGGTCCTCCAGGGGAGCATCGGCGCATCGGTCTACGGTCCTCGCCGTATGGCGACGACGTCGAGCGGGCAGGTCGTCGTCATCGACGCGGGCGGGCAGCTCGTGCTGTTGACGAAGCGGGGCGAGCTCGTCGGGACGGTGTCGAGCGGCGTTCGCGCGGTGGCAGCGGGAGGCGGGAAGATCTTCGCCGTCAACGATCGTCTGGAGTTCGTCACGCTCGACGATCTCAGCGGGAAGGTGCTTGGGCGTGCGCGCCTCGGCCTGGGAGTGAGCCCCACGGGGCTCTCGTACGACGCGGCCCGCAACATCGTCTGGATGGTCTTCGCCTCGGGGATGGTTCAGGCGCGGCGAACAGACGGGACCGTGGTGGCCCACTTCGGCTCGTCGGCGACGGGACCGCTGTTCGGGCTCACGGATGTCGCGGCCGACGCCGCCTCCGGCGTCGTCTGGGTCGCGCAGGACCACGAGAGCCCCAGCGGGATGATCTTCGGGCTCGATCCGGCGAGCGGGGCGCGCGTGAAGGTCATCGGAGCGGGCGGCAACGGGCCCGCGAAGATCACGGGCGCAATCCTCGTGGGGGAAGGGGGACGGATCCATGTGTCCGACCTCAACGCCAACAGGATCGAGGTGGTGAGCGCGGACGGCGCCCACCTGCAGACGATCGGTGTCTCGGCCACCGGCGAGGGGCTCCTCTCGCAGCCGGCCGGTCTGGCGTTCCTGGAGAACGGAGACCTTCTGGTCAGCAGCCTGTTCGCAAGCCGAATCGACCGCTTTGGCAGCGGCGCGCCGCTGCCGGTGTGCGAGGGGGACGCCGACTGCGACCGCATGAACGACGCGTGGGAGACCGCGAACGGTCTGAACCCGTTCAGCGCGGAGGACGCGCTGGCCGACCTCGATGCCGACGGGCTCCCCAACGCTCAGGAGTACGCGCTCGGTACGGATCCCGGCAAGGCGGACACCGACGGCGATGGCGACTCCGACGCGGTGGAGTTGGCGAACGGCACGGATCCGCTCACGCCGCCCAACCGGAAGCCGGTCGTCTTCGCGAGCGGCGCGACGGAGTTCGTGCCCGGGATCGTGCGGCTCTCGGCGATCGTCACGGAGATCGCGGACCCGTCGAAGTGCACGGCGGTGTGGACGCGGATCGGCGAGGGCACCCCGGTGACGCTCGCGAGCGCGAAGGGCTTCGCGCCCACGTTCGTGGCGAGGAAGGCCGAGACCTACCGGTTCACCGTGGTGGCGACCTGCGCGGGGGTCTCGTCGGACGCCGTCGAGGTGGCCGCGAGCGTCGTCAACGTCGCGCCGCTCGCCCACGCACATCGCTTCGAGGTGGTCGACGTGGGTGGTTCGCAGACGCTCGATGCCGGGCGCTCCGGTGACGCCAACGCCGATGCGCTCACCTTCGTTTGGGATCAGGTCTCCGGCCCGGTCGTCACCGGCGGGAGTGCGACCCCGGTGCTGACGGCGCGGTTCGAGTCGCCCGGCACCCACCGCTTCAGGGCGACGGTGAGCGACCCCGAGTCCGCGACCGGCGAGGCCGAGACGAGCGTCGTGGTCGTCGGCAAGCAGCGGGTCCCGGTCGCTGTCGCCGCCTCGCCCGTGGTCGGGGAGGTGGGGAAGCGGATCGCCCTCGACGCCAGGGCGAGCATCGTCTCCGGGGAGGCGTCGTACGCGTGGCGTCAGGTGGAGGGCCCCGCCGCTCAGGTGGCGGGTGATGGGCTCCCCCAGGCGGCCTTCGTCGCGCCCGAGGCCGGGCGCTACGCCTTCGAGGTCACCGTGACCAAGGCCGGGATCACGTCTCCGCCCGCGCTGGTGGAGGCCCTGGTCAGCGGCGTGGGGCAGTCGCTGCCTGTCGCGGTCGGGTCGGCGCCGGCGGTGGCCGCCGTCGGCACGGAGGTGAAGCTCGATGGGGTCGCCAGCGTCTCCGGCTCGGGCGGCACCCTGCAGTACGCCTGGCGCCAGACCGCGGGCCCTGCCACCGGCGTGGCCTCGGCAGACCGGGCGCTCGCGTCGGCCTACCTGTTCGAGCCCGGCTCCTACGAGTTCGAGCTCACAGTGAAGGATGGGGCGGCGGTGAGCCGGGCGGCCCGAGTCCGCGTCGAAGCCCGCAGGGACGGCAAGCCCATCCCCGTGGCGCGGGTCACCGCCCCTGGCGCGGCCCTGGTCGGTGATCGGATCACCCTCGACGGCCGCGCCTCCGTGGGAGCCGTCGGGTTCCACTGGACGCAGGTGGGCGGTCCCTGGGTGCTCCGCGAGGGCGGATCGGTCGCGGTGATCAAGCCGAAGGCGGCCGGGACGTATGTGTTCGAACTCGAGGTGGACGACGGCAAGGTGCTGAGTGCGCCGGCTCGCGTGAGCGTCGTCGTCACCGGCGACGAGACGGAGAACTAGAGATGCACGGACGCCTGCTGGGAATCCTCGTGGCCTTCGCCGTCGTGGCCGCCCCCGCCAACATCGCGGCGCTCGATTCACCGCATGACAGGGAGGACGCGTACACGGCTTGTTATCACTGCCACAACATGTACCAGACGACGCCGAGCGGCGGGCGCGTCTACTCCCAGGCGTGTCTGGATTGCCACGCGAAGCCATCCGACAAGCCGGCGTTCGGCTTCCCTTGGACGACGAATCACGAGGCGATCCCTGGCACCAGCGGCGTCAGCCACAACTGGAGCGGCGCGGGCGTCAACCCCAGGTACGGCGCCAACACCCAGCTCGGCGCCGGCCAGGCGGCCACGCTCCTGGTCGACGGAAAGCTACAGTGCGCCGTCTGCCACAACCCGCACACCACGGCGGATACCGCGACGACGCAATCGATGCACGTCTCGATCCCCGTGGGAACCGCAGCTGAGAAGTCGGGATCCTTCGGGGATCCCCTCGCTGGGACCGCGTGGATGACGCTCGCCGCCGTCCCCCCTGGAACGCTGGCGCGGGGGTTCCGCCTGAAGATCCAGTCCGCCGCTGCAGGAAGTGGAACCTTCGTCGTCACGCACGACGCCGGGTGGAGCCCCGGGGGGTGGCTGAACTGGAACGGCTCCTGGGTCGTCGGGACCGGCGACGGTCCCGGGCGTCCGTTCCAGACCGACGTCGAGGTCGAGCTCGACATCCCCGGCATCAAGGTCAAGTGGTCCGCTGGCGCGGTCGCCGGCGACTACTGGGACTTCTACATCGCCTATCCGTTCCTCCGCACTTCCAACGCCGGGGACGGCGCGTGCTACCAGTGCCACAAGGAGCGGGTGATGAACCACCTGCGGGCGCGCGGCCTCGATCGCTACTACCGGCCGGACGGCGCCCGCAAGTTCAGCCACCCGGTCGGCGACGGCCTGAATGCCAATGGCTTTGGCAGCGACCGCTCCGTGATCCTCGACGCCGATGGTACGGCGGGCGTCTCCACGGGGGACGGCGCCGGAAACGTCCGGAACGACACCAACAATCTCGTGTTGAAGGGCGGCGCGGTGGTCTGCACGACCTGCCACGCGGCCCACAACGCGGACTCCAACTCGCTGAGCGTGGACGCTCACTAACCGGCGCCGCTTGCCGACGACCTGGTTTCAGGAGAGACAGTCGATGAACGCTCTCGAAGTGGTTCGCAGCCTCACCCGCCTGACGCTCGTGGGCGTCGTCGCGTCTTGCGCGACGCTGGCCTCGGCGCAGACCGAGGGCGACGCGACGCTGAACAGCCGCAAGCCGACAGTCGGGATCGTGAACCCGTGGAACGGCCCAGTGAGCCTTCCGTTCAGGGTTCAGGCTCGCGTCTTCAGCCCGAAGACCGTCGCCGGAGCCACTCAGGACGTGGGTGCCGTCACGCTCCAGTACCAGGGGCCCACCAGCGGATCCGTCACGCTGGCCCAGGCGACGAACTACGGGACCGCCACCGACTCCGGGATCTGGCAGGCGACGGTCCAATCCCCCACGCTCGTCGCCGGCGCGTACACGCTCCGTGCGTCGGCGACCAACGCATCGGGCACGGTCCTCTCCGGCCCCATCTCGATCACGGTCAACTCCATCAGTGGTGACGGCAACCTGCTCGTCCGCGACAACTCCCAGCAGCTCTGCAGCGACTGTCACGTTCACCAGACCCACTCCTCCGAGGCCGCGGGCCCGAAGTACGGCTCGTGGAGCGCTGGCTGCCGCACGTGCCACCAGCCGCACGACACCGTCAACGCCTCCCTGATCGCGAACGCGATCCAGCCGCCCGCCGTGAGCCAGACGCTCTCGCCGGCTCAGGTCCGGTTCTCCATCCGTCGCGGCTACATCCCGTCCGGTGGGGTCGGCAACCCCGGAGCCGCCTCCTACGCGAACGGCGACGCCGCCCAGAACGGAGGCGCGGCGAGCGGTGTGTGCCAGACCTGCCACACTCGGACCTCGGTCTTCCGCCGAGACGGGACGCTCACCTCCCACAACGGGAACGAGCTCAAGAACTGTGGCTCCTGCCACTCGCACAAGAAGGGCTTCTCGGTGGATTGCGCCGGGTGCCACGGCGCGGCGGGAGGGCGCGCGTCCGCGATCGCCGGCGCGACCGACTCGCTCCTCTCCTTCGCTCCGCCGGTCGCTCCGACCACCA
>JBAVTL010000665.1:0-2009 GCA_049696175.1 Anaeromyxobacteraceae bacterium | reverse complement strand
CTCGCGGGGCGGGCCGCTGCGCGGGCCGCGGCGGTCACGGCGGTCGCGGCGGTCCTTCATGCCGCGCTCGCTGGCCGCGTCGCGATCCTCTTCGCCCTGGCGGATCTCCTGGCCGTGATCGGCGGCCCAGGCGGAGTAGCGCGCCTTACCCTCGATGCAGGCCTCGGCGATCTTGCCGGTGAAGAGCCGGATGGAGCGGATGGCGTCGTCGTTGCCCGGGATGACGTAGTCGATCCCCTCGGGATCGCAGTTGGTGTCGACGACCGCGACGACGGGGATGCCGAGGCGGTTCGCCTCGTGGACGGCGATGTGCTCCTTCTTCGTGTCGATCACGAAGAGGGCGGACGGCAGCCGGGTCAGGTCCTTGATGCCGCCGAGGTTCCGCTCCAGCTTCTCGCGCTCGCGCTCGAGCTGGGCGACCTCCTTCTTCGGGAGCCGCTCGTAGGTGCCGTCGGCGGCCATCTTCTCGATGGTCTTGAGCCGGTCGATCCCCTGCTTGACGGTCTTGAAGTTGGTGAGCGTGCCGCCGAGCCAGCGGTTCGTGACCGAGAACTGGCCGGAGCGGATCGACTCCTCGCGGACGGCGTCCTGCGCCTGCTTCTTCGTGCCGACGAAGAGGACGGAGCCGCCCTTGCCGACGGACTCCGAGACGAAGCGGAGCGCCGCGCGGGCGAGGCCGACCGTCTTCTGCAGGTCGATGATGTAGATGCCGTTGCGGGCGCCGAAGATGTACGGCTTCATCTTCGGGTTCCAGCGCTTGGTCTGGTGCCCGAAGTGGACGCCCGCCTCGAGGAGCTGCTTCATCGAGATGGCGGTGCCGGTCGAGGCGACGGCTGCGGCCATCGTCTCGGCGCCGGTGGTCTCGGCGGGGGCTGCGGGTGCGGCAGGTGCGGGGGCGCTCGTGGTCTCGGGCGCGGGGGTGCTCTGGATCTCTTCAGACATGGTCTTCTCCGGTTGTATCCGCCACGCTTCCTGTTGAGGGCTCGACGCTGGCTTCGGCGAGGGCGTGAATCGCCCTTCCGAGAGCACCGGTGCGTCGATGCGGAAGCGTGTGAGTATTTGAGTCGTGGGCGCCGGAAGTCGGCGCTCACCCCCTCCGACCGCAAGGCGCGGAAAAGGGGATGGTCATCTAGCACACGTCCGGTGCCGTCGCAAGCGCCCGTAGGGTGCCTGCGGCGGGGGGCCGCCAGGATCCAACCCGCCGCCGTCAAAGAGCTTTTCGAGCCACGGCGCGCCACCAGCGGAGCTCGACGAGCGACCCGTCATAGCCCCGCCAGGCCACCGGGCGAGGGTCCTTGCCTGGACAGGGGTGGTGGGCCAGCCGGTCGCCGAAGGAGAGCGTGGTCCCGGCGCAGTCGGGGCAGCGGAAGCGCTCCGAGAGGGCGGCGCGATCAGCGTGCGTGAGGATCGACGACGAGCCCTTCACTCCTCCGGTGGGGGGCACGCCGAGCAGCCCCCGCGCCCGGTAGGCCTCCAGCTCCGCGACCTCGGCGGCCTCGCCGCCCTTCGCCCGATCTACCTCGGCCCTCGACATGGCGTCGCAGGCGCCGCAGCGCGCGAAGCCGAAGCCGCGGTCGGGGACGATCTCGATCGCGCCGCCGACGAGCTCCTCCCACTCCTCCCGCGCGTCGAGCTCCGCCGCGGGCACGCCCAGCGCCGCGAGCGCCGCCTCCTTCTTCTCGTCCACGGCGTGGGTGACGAGCACCTCCAGCGCGAGCACCGGCTTGCCAGCTCTCAGGACGAGCACGTCCGGGCGGAGCGCGCCGAGCCGTTCCTCGTCGCGCGCCTCGTCGCCCAGCGCCGCCAGGTCGATAGGCATGGGGCGCAGGCAGCCCGGACAGCGCGCGCGGAGCCGGACGCGTCCCCGCCCCGAGAAGGCCTCGTCGCAGAGGTGGAGGAGCCGCTCCTTCGCGTTCAGGTGGAGCGCCGTCTCCGGCGCGGTGAGCGGGCAGGCCGAGCCCGGCTCGTGCGCGAAGTGGCGGGCGCGCACGCGGCCGAGGTGCGGGACC
>JBAVTL010000664.1:0-4738 GCA_049696175.1 Anaeromyxobacteraceae bacterium | reverse complement strand
ACGTGATCGTGCTCGGTCGCCCCCTGCGCGACGCGGCGGATCCCGTGGCGGCCGCGAAGGCGATCGCCGCGTCCATCGCGTAGCCGCGGGGCGGCGCCGTCGTCGCTTCGTCGGAATTCGGGCGAGGTAACGG
This sequence comes from Anaeromyxobacteraceae bacterium, assembly GCA_049696175.1. GTDB lineage: Bacteria > Myxococcota > Myxococcia > Myxococcales > Anaeromyxobacteraceae > DATIVK01. The sequence continues at coordinate 4,605 of JBAVTL010000664.1, read as the reverse complement.
AGGGTTCGCGCGGCGTGGCATGGTTCCGTCGCGCGGTGCGTCTCCGCGCGGCCGAACGTCTCCGAGTGAGATGCTGCTCATGAGGGGGAGCGACGCGGAGCGCGCGCGGGTGGCGTGGCGCCTCTGAGCAGGCCGCGCGTGCGGCGCTTCACGCAGCGCGAAAGCTGTTTGTGTGGAGGCAGAGGAGGTGTCGGCGGAGCTCGCCCCGATGGAGGCGGCGCCGCACAGGACCGTGGTGACGGCGCTGCCGGCGACCGCACCGGCTCGGGCCGTGGTGATCGCTGCCCAAGCCCCTGCACTCCCCTCGCTCGCGCTTCTCCCGGCCGACGGGGGCGCGCTGGCCGGGCCGTCCTCGCGGCAGGGATCGGCGAGCGGTTCAACGGTTGAACTCGAAGATACCCTCCCGTCGGCTCACGCGCGCGCCGCCGCCCCACGCAGCGCCGCCGAGCCGCTGACGGCCGACCTGCGTCGGCTCCACGTCACGGTCTCGAAGCGATTCACGGAAAAGCTCGACGCCGCCCGCGACGCGCTCTCACACTCCCACCCAGGCGCGGACGTGGAGACCATCAGGGTTGCCTCCAGGGCCGAGCCAGGCCTGCAGCCGCAGCCGCCTCTGTCGCTGTCGTCGGCTACGCCGCGGCCGCGTCGAACCGGCGCCCCCTCCACCTCGTAAGCCGCTTTCGTTGCGGAGACGCGCGATGCGGGGAATGACGCACCGCCCGATCGGAAGGCTTCTGCGGGGCGGCCTCCCTCACGATCGACGCCGGAGCCGTCACCGTCGACCGCGACCAACCGGCAGAGACGTGATGAAGGTACAGCGAAGCCTCGGGGTCGGCCGAGGGTGAGGTCACCGAGGGTGACAGATGGTCGAGTCAGAGATCACAGGAGCGACAGCTGGCGGATCGCCGGCTTCCCGTCGAGGAGCACGAAAGGCGCCGCGATCCGCCAGGAGACGCCGAGCGCCCCCAACGCCTCGACGGAGCGGAGCTTCTCCTTGCGCCGGACGCCGGCGATCCGCTTGGCCGACTTCGGCCCGACGCCGGGGACGCGGAGCAGCTCCGACAGGGGCGCGGTGTTGACCTCGACCGGGAAGCGCTCGGGGTGGCAGCGCGCCCAGGCGGACTTCGGATCGAGCTCCAGCGGAAGGGCCCCTCCATCGTCGAAGGAGATCTCGTCCAGCGCGAAGCCGTAGCTCCGGAGGAGGAAGTCGACCTGATACAGCCGGTGCTCCCGCATGAAGGGGACCGGAGCATGATCCTCCAACGCAGTCCCCGCCACCGGCTGCAGGGAGGAGTAGTAGACACGTGCCAGCTTGAGCTCCCGGTACGCCCACTCCGCCGCCCCCGCGATCTGGCGGTCGCTCTCCCCCGCCGCGCCCACCACCAACTGCGTGGTCTGACCAGCTCGAGCGAACCGGCCGTTCGCCTCGGCGCGCGCGATCTGGCGCATGGGCGCGATGATCTGGCCGTCGAACTGCTTGCTGGGGGCGATCCGCTCGAGGTGGCCGGCGGTGGGCGCCTCCATGTTCACGGAGAGGCGCGTGGCGAGCGCCATCGCCCGCTCCACCTGGTCGGGGCTGGATCCCGGGATGACCTTCAGGTGCACATAGCCCCGGAATCCATACCGGCCACGCAGGAGCTCGGCCGTCGCGAGCATCCGGTCCATGGTGGCGACCGCGCCTCCACGAATGGCCGACGACAGGAAGAGGCCGAAGGCTCTGCGCTGACGGTGCAGCTCGACGAACGTGCGCGCCAGCTCGTCGGGCAGAAGGGTGACGGCAGGTGATTGCCCACCCAGGCGCTCCACGCAGTACAGGCAGCCCCGCTCGCATCCGGACGCCTGGAGCACCTTGAGCATCGGCACGCGCTCACCGGAAGGGAGCGCAGTGGGATAGATCCAGAGGCCGTCAGCGCTCCGTTGCCGGGGCGTGGACGAACCGCATGCGCACGCGAGGTCGTGTCGCGCGGCTTGCGTGAGCGTGGCAAGCCGGGTCTCGAACGACGGGGCGACCCGGAGCAGGGGCATGAGCGCACTCTACTGAACGCGCGTGCAGACCTCAAGCCGTAGGCGGCGGCCACTCCGTTGGCGGCGATCCGCCTACCCCGCGCGGAGCACCGCGGTCAGGCTGCGCGTGATGATCGGTCCCGGCTCGGCGGCGAGCCCCGCGCGCCGGGCGGCGGAGAGCGTCGCCTCGAACGCGGACGACGTCACGTGCCCCCGTGGCTCCGCCACGAGGACCTTCCCGGCCGGCGCCAGCGTCGCCCGGAGCTCGGCGAAGAAGCGCTCCGCGCTGGGCAGCTCGTGCACCATGGCGAACGCCAGGACGAAGTCGACCGCGCCGGAGAGATCGTCCACGCCGAGCGACTCCGTCGACGCTAGGCGCGTGACGATCCGGCCGTCGAGCCCGGCCCGCGCCGCGCGCCGCCGCAGGCCCGCCAGCATCTGCGGCTGAAGGTCGACCGCGACCACGCGTCCGCCCGGTCCGACTCGCCGCGCCAGCTCCAGCGTGAAGAAGCCCATCCCTGGCCCCGGCTCGAGCACGGTCATCCCGTCCCTCACGTGGGGCGAGAGGATCCGGGCCGGGTCCTGGCCCAGCCTTCGGAGCGGGCTCGCGAGCAGCCACCCGATCCACCAGGGGCAGACGTGAGGCTTCTGGTCACTCTTCATTCGCGGAGGATCGCATGGGCGTTGGAAGGGAGCCCCGCCGGTCGCCGCCGGCGGGGCTCCGCGTAGCCCTCAGTCGTCGCGGTCGTGCTTGCGCGCGCCGTGCCCCTTCCCCTTGTGACGGCACTCGTCGCCGTCCCAGTACTGGTTGGGACGGCACTGTCCGTCAACCTTGAACCGCAGCTCCGCCCCGCTCCACGGGTCGATCTCGATCTTGGCCTTGCCTCCGCCGGCGAGGATCAGCTTCACCTTCCACGCGCCGTCGTCCGGCTCCGCCTCCTGCACGCGCTGGGGCTGCAGGCCGTGGCTGGACGCGATCTGGTAGGCCCGCTGCTCGGCCTCCTCTCGCGAAAGCCGCCTGGGCGGAGGAGGCTGGCGCGGCGGGGGAGGCGGCGGCTGATAGGCCGGCGGCGGCGGCTGGTAGGGGGGAGGCTGCTGCTGATAGCCGGGGGGCGGCGGCTGGTAGGCGGGCGGCGGCGCGGTCACCACGCCTCCGGTCAGCCATCGCCCCGGCTCGAAGTACCAGGCGCCGTCGCGATTGACCCACCGTGCAGCCGCCCACCGCGCGCCCGGCTGCGGCGCGGCGACGTACGCTCCAGCCACCCAGACGTAGTTGCCGTTGGCGAAGGACCAGTATCCCGGCACCCACGCCTGGCTGGGAGACGGCGCGGGCGGGGGCGCCTCGACGCGCAGCCGGGGAGGCGCCAGCTCGACGCGGAACCCGGCCGGTAGCTGGACGAAGACGGTCTGTGCCAGCGCCGAGGGTGAGGACGCCACGAGCAGCAGGACGAGCACGGGAATTCGCATCGATTCTCCTTCGCGGCGGGGCGCGTGCCCGACTTCGGATCCACGCGACGCGCCGTCTTCCACGAGGTTGAGGCGGCCAGCGAAACACGTTTCGGGCCGGACGTCACGGGCGGTGGTAAGGAACGGAGGGAGGGCCAAACGCCCTCGCCCCCGCGTGGGCGGGGGCGAGGGACGATCCAGGGGCGTCGCGGACCGCTACTCGCCCGTCCCGCGCGGTGGGCTCTTCCGCAGGAAGGTCGGGATGTCGTACTGGTCGTCGTCCGCCGGCTTGAACGCCTGCGTCGCGCGGACCCCGGCGCGCACCACAGCCGGCGCAGTGGGGCTGGAGAGCCGGATCGGCTGCGGCTCCCGCGCCTTCGCGTCGGGGCTCGGGAGGGGCGGCGGCTGGATCTTGGCCACCGGCGCGGAGGCCGGGACCTGGACCTGGATCGTCGCGCGGGGCACGCGCCGCTCCGCGTCGCGCGCCAGGAAGCCGGTCGCGATGACGGTGATCTTCACCTCGTCGCCCATCCGCTCGTCGATCACCGAGCCGAAGATGATGTTGGCGTCGGGGTCGGCGGCGGCGTGGGCCATCGAGACGGCCTCGTCGACCTCGCGCAGCGACAGGTTCGGGCCGCCGGTGATGTTGACCAGCAGGCCGGTGGCGCCGTCGAGCGTCACGTCCTCGAGGAGCGGGGACGAGATGGCGGACTGCATCGCCTCCATCGCGCGCCGCTCGCCGCTGGAGCGGCCGGAGCCCATCAGGGCCATCCCCTTCTCGGCCATGATGGTCCGGACGTCGGCGAAGTCGACGTTGACGAGCCCGTGGATCGTGATGAGGTCCGCGATCCCCTGGACGGCGTTGAGGAGGACCTCGTCGGCGCGCTTGAAGGCGTCGGCGAGCGACATGTTCTCCCCGGCCACCGAGAGGAGGCGCTGGTTGGGGATCACGATGAGCGTGTCGACCGCCGCCCGGAGGTCGGCGAGCCCCTGCTCGGCCTGCTTGCGCCGCCGGTTCCCCTCGAAGAGGAAGGGCTTGGTCACGACGCCCACGGTGAGGGCGCCCGACTCCTTGGCCACGTCGGCCACGACCGGCGCGCCGCCGGTGCCCGTGCCGCCGCCCATGCCGGCGGTGACGAAGACCATGTCGGCGCC
>JBAVTL010000663.1:0-3046 GCA_049696175.1 Anaeromyxobacteraceae bacterium | reverse complement strand
GCTCGTCACCGGCGACGGCGGCTGGGCCGGCATCGACCGGGAGCTGGCGGCGGCCGTGGCGGCGAACGGGCTCCCGGTCGTCGGCCTCGACTCGCTCAAGTACTTCTGGACCCGCCGCACGCCCGAGTCGTTCGCGGCGGATCTCGGCCGGATCATCGAGCACTACGCCGCGGCGCTGGGCCGGCCTAACGTGGCGCTGATCGGCTACTCGCGCGGGGCGGACGTCCTGCCGGCGGCCACGGCGCTGCTCGCCGGCGGACCGCGGGCGCGGGTCAAGGTGCTGGCGCTGCTCGGACCGGGGCGCGCCGCCGAGTTCGAGCTCCACGTCGCCGACTTCATCTCGAGCGGGTCGGGCGGCCGCCCCATCCTGCCCGACGTGGAGCGGCTCGCCGGCACCCCGGTGCTCTGCCTATACGGGCGCGACGAGGGCGAGAGCCTCTGCCCCCTGATCCGGTCGCGCCCGGGCGCGCGGCTCGTGGAGCTCGACGGCGGCCACCACTTCGGCGGCGACTACGGCGCCGTGGCGCGCGAGGTGGTGCGCTCGCTCGCGGGCGGGGCGCCGGGGCGGTGATCGCCCCCGTCGTCAGCGCGTCATCTTCTCGAACGCGCCCTTGAGGTTTCCCTGGGCGTCCTCGACCCGCTCCTCGAACGTCGGGTTGGTGTGACGGCGGTAGAGGTACCCGCCGACCGCGCCCGCGGCGGCGGCGAGGAGGACGACGGCGGCGATGATGGTCTGCTTCCGGGTCATTCGTTGCTCGGCGAAGTGGGGTTGGAGGTTGAGCCGGGCAGGCCCCTTCGCACGCCGCGCCCGCGCGCGCTATGCTGCCACTCTTTCAGCCAGGTGGAGAAATGGCGATCACGCTCAAGGAAGTCGGGAAGGCGGTCCTCGAGACCCAGTACGCGGTCCGAGGCCCGATCGTGGACCGCGCGCAGGAGCTGGAGCGCGCGGGGCGCGAGATCATCTACTGCAACATCGGCAACCCGCAGGCGCTGGAGCAGGAGCCGCTGACCTGGCTCCGGCAGGTGCTCGCGCTCTGCGAGTACCCCAGGCTCGCCGGCCTGGCGCCGAAGGCCTTCCCCGCGGACGCCGTCGCCACGGCGATGAAGCTCCTCGCCGGCACCGGCCACGGCCTCGGCGCCTACTCCGAGTCGAAGGGCGTCAGGTTCATCCGGGAGGCGGTCGCGGCGTTCATCTCGGAGCGCGACGGCATCCCGTCCGACCCCGAGGCGATCTTCCTCACGGACGGCGCGTCCAAGGCCGTCCAGTCGGCGCTCCGGATCCTGATCTCGGGGCCGGGCGACGGGATCATGATCCCGATCCCGCAGTACCCGCTCTACTCGGCCACGATCACGCTCTACGAGGGACAGCAGGTCCCGTACTACCTGGACGAGGCCCACGACTGGAGGCTCGACCGCGCCCTGCTGGAGGACTCCATCCACGAGGCCCGGGCGAGGGGCGTCAAGGTGAGGGCCATCTGCGTCATCAACCCGGGAAACCCCACCGGCGCGGTGCTCGACGCGGAGAACGTCGCGATGATCGTCGACTTCGCGCAGACCCACGGGCTGTCGATCCTGGCCGACGAGGTCTACCAGGAGAACGTCTACCTGCCGAAGGACCGCTTCACCTCCTTCGCGAAGGTGGTGGAGGCGAGGCAGGCGAAGGAGGTCTCGCTCTTCAGCTTCCACTCCTGCTCGAAGGGCTACCTCGGCGAGTGCGGTCACCGCGGCGGCTACATGGAGCTGCGCAACGTCCCCGGCGACGTGGCCGACCAGATCACCAAGCTCCAGTCGGTGAGCCTCTGCGCCAACGTCCCGGGCCAGATCGCCACCTACTGCCTCGTCCGCCCCCCGCGCCCCGGCGAGGCGAGCCACGCGCTCTGGAAGCAGGAGCGCGACCACGTCATCTCCGAGCTGCGCACGCGCGCCGCGCTCCTCGCCGAGGGGCTCAACGGGATCCCGGGGATCCAGTGCAACGTGGTCGCGGGGGCGATGTACGCCTTCCCGAAGATCACGCTGCCGCCAGGCAAGACCGACGACCAGTACTGCCTCGCGCTGCTCGAGCAGACCGGCATCTGCGTGGTCCCCGGGAGCGGCTTCGGCCAGCTCCCCGGCACCGCCCACTTCCGCACGACGATCCTGCCACCGACCGAGAAGATCCGCTCGGTGGTGGAGCGGCTCGCGAAGTTCCACGCGAGCTACCGGTAGCCCTACTCCGCCCTCCGGAGCAGCGTCGCGCCCTCCCCCTCGACCCACTCGAGCGGGAGCGCCGCCGCGAGCGGCAGCTCCACTGGCGAGAGCACCAGGTAGCCGCCCACCGCGAGCGAGGAGGAGAGCCTGTACAGGATCTCGGCGGCGGTGGCCGGCTCGAAGTAGATGAGGACGTTCCGGCAGAGGATCGCGTCGAACGGCCCGCGGAGCGGCGGATCCGCGACGAGGTTGTGGCGCCGGAACTCCACGGGGGCGCGCGCCTCCTCGGAGACGCGCCAGCCCTGCTCCTCCTGGAGGTGGCCAGAGCGCTGCGCCTCCGGCATGCGCCGGAGCGACCACGCCGTGTAGATCCCGGTCTGGGCGGCCCGCAGGGCGCGCTCGGACACGTCGGTGGCGACGACGGTGTCACCGACGGCGCGCCGCCCGGCGTCGAGGAGCGCCATCACGACCGTGTATGGCTCCTCGCCGGTGGCGCAGCCCGCCGACCAGATCCGGAGCGGGCCCTCCCGGTCCCACAGGCGCGAGGCCAGCGCGGCGATCTGCTCGGGGTGGCGGTAGAAGTAGGTCTCCCCGACCACCGCGTGCTCGATGAGCATCGCCACGCCCTGGGGATCCCCCGCGATCACCTTGCGCGCGAGCTCCATCGGGCTCAGCTCGAGCTCCGCCGACGCCGCGGTGAGGCTGTTGTGCAGCGTCCGCAACAGTCCGCTCGCGAGCGAGAGCCCCGTCGCGCGCGCCAGCACCCTCGCGACCTCGCGCAGCTCGGGCGCCTCGAGGGCGAGGCGGGTCATCGGCCCTGTTCCTCGCCGAGCAGCCGCCGGACCAGCCGCACCAGCGC
>JBAVTL010000662.1:0-7954 GCA_049696175.1 Anaeromyxobacteraceae bacterium | reverse complement strand
GTCGAACAGCGCCTTGGCCTCGGCGAGGGCGCCCTCGCCGAAGTACGGCGCGAGATCCGCCTCCCCGTAGCTGCGGGTGGCCTGCCGTGGACGCGAGCCGCCGTCGATCAGCTCCTCGAGCTGGCTCTCGGGGATGGCGGCGTCGTCGGCGGGCTCCTCCGCGAGCGCCTTGGCGGCGCAGGCCGCGACGACGAGCGCGGCCTGCCAGCGTCGTCGCCGTCGCGAGGTTCGGCCAGAGCCACCGTTCGAGTCTGAGTCTATCTGCACACCTACAGTGTACCGGCCCGGCCGCGCGCGTCACTCCCACATCGTGCGCGAGGTAGGGGTGCCGCGCGCGCCGTCAGCGCAGCCCGAACAGCCCCCGCACCACCGACGCGATCGCGAGCGGCGTGCCGATGGCAGGATCGTAGCGCGTGGCGACCTCGGCGGCGAAGGCGGCCGCGCTCGCCCAGCGCTCCTCGGGCCTCGGGGCGAGGCACCGCAGCACGAGCACGTCCAGCTCGAACGGGATCTCTGGCCGGACCTCGGACGGGGCGCGAAGCCGCCCGGCGAGGATCGCCTGGCCCACCTCGTTGACGTCGCGCCCGGGGAACGCGTGCTCGTTGGTCAGCAGCTCGAACGTCATCGCGCCGAGCGCGAAGAGGTCGGTCGCTGGGATCGGCCGCTCCCCGCGGATCTGCTCCGGCGCGAGGTAGTGGATCTTCCCGAAGCCGCCGCCCCCCACCGGGACCTCGGCCCCCGCCGCCAGGGCGACGCCGAAGTCGCCCAGCTTGATCTCGCCGAGCCGCGAGATGAAGACGTTCGACGGGGAGACGTCGCAGTGGACGATCCCGAGCGGCTGCCCGCCCCGATCGACGCCGTCGTGCGCGTGGGCGAGCGCCGTGGCGACCTGGTGCGCCAGGAAGGCCGCGAAGTCCATCGGCAGCAGGATCCGCCGCTCGATGCACTGGTTCAGGATCTGCCGGAGGTTCCGCCCGTCCACGTACTCCATCGCGATGAACGGCGCGCCGCCCGCGACGCCTGTCTCGAACACCTCGATGCAGGTCGGGTGATCGAGGCGGCACGTGACCGCTGCCTCGCGGTGGAAGAGGTCGAGGTACTGCGGATCCCGCGCCAGCTCCGGCCGCAGCCGCTTCAGCGCGACGGTCTGCCCCGCGCGCGGCCCCGCCACGGCGCGGGCGCGGTAGACGTCCGCCATCCCGCCGCGGCCGATGAGCCCCTCGATCTCGTAGCCTGCGAACCTCTCCATCGGAGATCTTCTCTCCGCTCACATCTTGGCGCGGACCAGCGCGTCATAGGCCGGGTCGGCGCGGAGCGGCGCGAGATCGGGATCCGCGCCGATCCCGTCGGCGGTGGCGTAGCCGTTCAGCGCGGCGATCTGCAGGTAGCGCAGGGCGAGCTCCTTCTGCCCCTGCAGCGAGTAGACACAGGCCATGTTGTAGTACGCGTCGCCGAAGTCGGGATCGACGACCAGCGCCTTCTTGTACCACTCCAGGGCGCGGGCGAGGTCGTTGCGCATGCGCCACGTCACCCCCACGCCGTTGTAGGCCTCCGGGATGCCCTCGTCGATCTCGATCGCCTCGAGGAACCTCCGGCGCGCGGCCTCGAAGCTCCCCTCGCGCAGGTAGGCGGCGCCGTCCTTCATGATCGTCCGCGCCTTCGCGCGGCGCGCCCGCTTGTCGTCCTTCGGGCGGGCGTTCGCTGCGGGGGCCTCCCTGGCCGCCGGCGTCGCGATGGCTCCGAACAGTGGCGGCGTGGGACCGGTCGCGCGCCTCAGCGTGATCCCGCCGTTCTTCCCCGCCGGCGCGACGCAGCCCCTCGCCTCGACGTGGACGGCGCCCGACAGGGCGCCGGATGCCGCGAGGAGGACGACGCTCGCCCACTCCTCCTTCGCCCTGCACCCCACACCCCGCAGGCAGATCCGCAGCCTCCCGGCGAAGGAGTCGTCGAGGAGCGTCCCCTTGAGCACCTCGCTCCCCTCCTCGAAGCGGCACTGGCCGGAGGCCCCGACGAGCTTCCCCGTCAGGAGCGCGCCCTTCGCCTCGATCCGGATCCGTCCGACGGAGCTCTCCCACTCGCCGACCAGGGACGGGTCAGCCGCGGCCGTGGGCGACGCGTGCGCTGCGAGGACTGCGAGGAGGGCCAATCTGCAAGATGCCGTCATTGCACCGATTCTACCTTCGGGAGGGGGCGCGCGGCGGTATCGCTTGACATGCTCGCACCGCCGTCCTAGGATCGAATCATGAAATAACCTCGTCGTTACGAGGGGTTATGGCTCTTTATTCAGCTTATCCGCTTGCCCCCTGCCGGGTTCGTGATTCGACCTCGAGTCGCTTGGGCCGACTTGTACGAATGAAGCGCAGCGGCTGGCCGTATCCATGTGCAGGCTCCCAGAGCATCGAGGGAGAAGCCTACGGGTCCGGTTTCCACGGCCGCTCCACCTGTAGAAAATACAGGTCCAAGCAACCAGGTCACACGGCCTACGCGGGGGGCTTTTTTTTCGCGGCCGAGACGTGACAGCGAACGACCCGCACTCCAGCGTCACCAAGGATCGCAAGCGCGTCCTCCGCGCCGAGCTCATCCAGGTGCGCGCGCGGCTCTCGCGCGAGGAGCGCGCGGACCGGTCGCGCAGCGTCGCCGAGCGGGCCGCGAGCATTCCGGAGTTGATGGCGGCCCGGACCGTCGCCCTGTACGCGCCGCTCAACACCGAGGCCGATCCCGCGGAGATCGGACGGCGCCTGCTGGCCTCGGGCGCACGTATCGTCTACCCCAGGGTGCAGCCCACCGGACGAATCCTGGCCTTCGCCGCGTGCGAGCCGCAGGCGCTCGTCCCCGGGCCGCTCGGCGCGCTGGAGCCACCCGCCGACGCGCGGCACGTCGAGCTGGAAGACCTCGAGGCGGTGCTGATGCCGGGCGTCGCGTTCTCGGAGGACGGCCTCCGGCTGGGACGCGGCGGCGGCTACTACGACGCGACGCTCAAGATGGTTCCGGAGCGGGCGCTCCGGATCGGGCTCGGCTTCGACGTGCAGGTGGTCCCCGCGCTGCCTCGCGAGCCGCACGACGTCCCGCTCGATCTGGTCGTGACCGACGTCAGGACGCTTCGGTTCGCGCGTTGACACCGGGCGGCCAGCGGGCGAGATTCCCCCGGCTCCCCCCTCGGATCCGCGCGTGAAAGTCCTCTTCCTCGGAGACATCTTCGGCAAGCCCGGCCGCCAGGCCGTGCAGCGGCTCGTCCCGCGCCTCATCACGCGGCTCGGGGCCGACCTCGTGGTGGCCAACGCCGAGAACGCCTCGAACGGCCTCGGCGTCACGCCAGAGGCCGCCGACGAGATCCTCGACGCCGAGGTGGACCTGCTCACGAGCGGCAACCACATCTGGTCGAAGCGCGAGATCGGCCCGTACCTCGCCGCGCCGGGATCGCTCCTGCTCCGCCCCGCCAACTACCCCGCTGGCGCCCCAGGGCGGGGGCGCGCCGTGATCGCGACGCCCGATGGACGCAAGCTCGGCGTCGTCAACGTGGAGGGGCGCGTCTTCATGAAGGCGCTCGACGATCCCTTCCCGGCAGCGCTCGCGGAGGTCGCGGCGCTGAGGGCCGAGGGCTGCCGCGCGATCCTGGTGGACTTCCACGCCGAGGCGACGAGCGAGAAGACGGCGATGGGCCACTACCTCGACGGCAAGGTCTCGGCCGTCGTCGGCACGCACACCCACGTCCAGACGGCCGACGAGCGGCTCCTGCCGGGCGGCACGGCCTTCATCTCCGACGTGGGGATGTGCGGGCCGCGCGACTCGGTCATCGGCGTCCGGAAGGAGCTGGTGCTCGAGCGGTTCCTCACGCAGCGCCCGGTCTCCTTCGAGCCCGCGAAGAAGGACGTCTGGGTGCACGCCGTGCTCCTGGACGTCGACGACAAGACGGGGCTCGCGCGGTCGATCCAGCGCGTCCAGGAGCCCCTCCCCGAGTGAGCTCCCCTCTCCCCCACCGGGGGAGAGGGTCAGGGTGAGGGGGCGGTCCTACTCCACCACCAGCAGCGCGTAGTTCTTCTTCCCCTTCTGCAGCATCACGAAGCCGCCGGCGAGGACGTCCTCCGCTGCGAGCGCGCGGTCCGGTGCCTCGATGGGCGCGCCGTTGAGCGAGAAGCCCTTCCCCTGGATGCCGCGCCGGGCGTCACCCTTGGAGGACGCGAGCCCCGCCCGCACCAGCGCGTCGAGGACGGGGAGCCCCGTCAGCTCGGCCTTCGCCACCTTCACCGTGGGGATCTCGCCCGCGAGGACCCCGAGCGTGGCGGCGCTCGCCGCGCGCAGGTCGGTGCCGCCGAAGAGGATCCGGCTCGCCTCGACCACGCCCTTCGCCACGGCCTCCCCGTGGACGCGCGCGGTCATCTCCTCCGCCAGCGCGCGCTGCGCGAGCCGCTTGCCGCGGTCGGCGTCGTGCTCGGCGAGGACGGCCGTCAGCTCCGGCAGCGGCAGGAAGCTGAAGAACTTGAAGACCCGCTCGACGTCGCGGTCGTCGGTGTTGAGCCAGAACTGGAAGAACTTGTAGGGCGACGTCTTGGCGGGATCGAGCCAGACGGCCCCCTCCTCGGTCTTGCCGAACTTGGCCCCCGAGGAGGTGGTGAGGAGCGGGAAGACTAGGCCGTGCGCCCCCTTCCCCTCCTTGCGGGAGATGAACTCCGTGCCGGCGGTGATGTTCCCCCACTGGTCGCTGCCGCCCATCTGCAGCTCGCAAGCGTCGTGCTTCAGCAGCCACCAGAAGTCGTAGGCCTGGATCAGCTGGTAGGTGAACTCGGTATAGGAGATGCCGGCCTCCATCCGGTTCTTCACCGAGTCCTTCGCCAGCATGTAGTTCACGGTGAAGTGCTTGCCGCAGTCGCGCAGGAACTCCATGAGCCCCAGCGGGCGGAGCCAGTCGGCGTTGTTGCGGACGCGGGCGGCGTTCTTCCCCTCGAAGGAGACGAACTTCTCCAGCTGGGCGCGGATGCAGGCGACGTTGTGGTCGATGGTCTCGACCGTGAGGACGGGGCGCTCGGCCCGCTTTCCGCTCGGGTCGCCGACCATGCCCGTGCCGCCGCCGACGAGGACGATCGGCGTGCCGCCCGTGCGCTGCAGCCAGACGAGCCCCATGACCGGTAGGAGGTGGCCGACGTGGAGGGAGTCGGCGGTGGGGTCGAAGCCGACGTAGCCGGTGATCGGCCCCTGGGCGAGCCGGTCCTGTAGGCCGGGGGTGAGATCCTGGAGGAGGCCGCGGGGCTTCAGCTCGTCGATCAGCGTGGTCATAAATGGGCCGCTACCTTACCGGATCTGGCCGTCCCAGGAAGCCCTTCCCGATCACGAAGACCTCGTAGGAGTGCTCGCGCGTGGCCTTCGGCCGGGCGATGTCCACGCGCTCGAAGCGCGCCTTCACCTCGGCGCGGAAGATCGGGAAGTCGCCCCCCATGAAGACCTTCGCGACGAAGCTGCCGCCGAGCTTCAGCGTCGCATCGGCGGTGTGCATCGCCATCCGGCAGAGGTCTAGCGAGCGGGCCTCGTCGGTCACCTTGATGCCGATCGTCTTCGGCGCCATGTCGCTCGTGACGAGGTCGAAGGGCTTGGGCGAGAGCGCGCGGATCTGCTTGACGGCGTCGGGCGCGAGCAGGTCGACGACCGCGGTCTTCACCCACGCCTTGCCGAGGTTCCGGATCGGCTCGAGATCGACGCCCACCACGAGCCCGGTCTCGCCGACGACCTCGGCGAGGATCTGGAGGAAGCCGCCCGGCGCCGCCCCGAGATCGAGGACGGCCTCACCCTTCCGCAGCAGCTTCTGGCGGTGGAGGATCTCGTCGATCTTGAAGGCCGAGCGGGCGCGCAGCCCCTGCTTCTTGGCCTTGCGGTAGAAGAAGTCCTTCGGGTCGTAGGGCTTTCCCATGTCTCTCCGGTGATTGCCGGACGTCGGCGGCGGGCAGTATCCTTCTAGTACCCCGCGACCGCCAACTCGACATGTCACCCAGGACCGTCCTCCTAGTCTGCGGCCCACTCGCCGCGATCGGCCTCGCCGCCGCCGTCAACGGCACCCTCAGGGTCGCCCACGCGCGGCGCGAGCTCTCGGCGCTCGCGGAGACGAGCGCGTTCGAAGGGCGCGCCTTCGCCGAGACCCTCCGCGGGGCGCACGCGGAGCGGCAGCTCGAGGCCCTGACGGCGCGGCGGGTCCTGGCGCGCGAGCTCTCCACCGCCCGGCGCGACCGCCTCCTGGGGGTCATCCTCCTCGCCGGGTCGGTCCTGACGTGGCTGGGGCTACGCGCCTTCGCCCGAATGGCGGATGAGATCGAGCATGACCGGCGCCACCTGGCGGGCGCGGCGAAAGTCGATTGAAAGGGTCCGTAATACAACGACTTTTTTCCCGGGGTGCGCTTGACTTGATCACGCGCGGCGGGGCATAAGGCGGCCCAACCGCGGCCCTCCCCGCGACCAACTCCGACTCGAACAAAGGATACGAAATGGCTCTCAAGATCACCGAGGAGTGCATCAACTGCGGCGCGTGCGAGCCCGAGTGCCCGAACGCCGCCATCAGCCAGGGCGACGAGCGCTACAACATCGACGCGGCCAAGTGCACAGAGTGCAAGGGCCAGCACGACTCCCCGGCCTGCGCCGGCGTCTGCCCGGTCGACTGCTGCGTCCCTGCGGCGTAGTCGTCGAAGCACCCCTCGGTGGCGCTGCCACCGAAGCGCCTTTCGCGTAATGTGAAGCGGAGCCCCCCGGGGTTCCGCTTCTCTTTTATGGGCTTGCTGGACACCCGTCTTCACAGCAGGAGTCGATCATGGCGACCAAGATCACCGAGGAGTGCATCAACTGTGGGGCCTGCGAGCCCGAGTGCCCGAACAGCGCGATCACCCAGGGGGACGACTTCTACGTGATCGATCCCGCGCTCTGCAGCGAGTGCGTCGGCTTCCACGACAAGGAGGCCTGCGCCGCCGTCTGCCCGGTGGACTGCTGCATCCCGGATCCGGCCAACGTGGAGACCGAGGAGGTCCTCCTGCAGCGGGCGGTGAAGATCCACCCGGACAAGCAGTTCCCGGCGCTGGCGCAGCTTCCAGCCGGCCTGTCGCGCTTCAGGAAGTGATCGACGCGCGGTCTCGGCCGACCTCGGGCGGACTCCTCGCTTTCGCTGCTCGGCGTACGAAGAGTACGCCTGCGCTGCGCGCTCATCGTGCGCCCGATCTCGGCTCGAGCCTGCGCGTCTCCAAGCCTTTGTTCCCGTTCCGCCACATCCTCGTTCTCCGGGAGACGCCATGGCCAGGACCGTGAAGCTCGACCGCACCAGGGCGGCCGTCCTCATCATCGACGTGCAGGAGCGGCTGGTGCCGGCCATCGAGCCGGTCGCGCTCGCGCGCGTCCTCAAGTACTCGAAGGCGCTCGTCGGCACGGCCAGAGAGATGGGGATCCCCGTCATCGGGACCGAGCAGTATCCGAAGGGGCTCGGGCCGATGGTGAAGGAGATCTCCGAGCTGCTCCCCTCCCCTTCGCTGACCAAGATGACCTTCTCCTGCACGGCCGACGACGGGATCGCCAGGGCGCTCGCCGCGACCGGCCGCAAGCAGGTGATCGTGGCCGGGATGGAGACGCACGTCTGCGTCTTCCAGACCGTCCGCGACCTCGTCGCCGCCGGCTACGAGGTCCACGTCTGCGCCGACGCGGTGGCGAGCCGCAGCGAGGAGCACCGGAGGGTCGGCATCGACCTCGCGCGCGAGGTAGGCGCCATCGTGACGACCGCCGAGACCGCCATCTTCGACCTGCTGCACCAGGCGGGGACGCCGGAGTTCAAGAAGGTGTCGCCGCTCGTGAGGTAGGGGCCGCGCCTCGGTTGACCCCCGAGGCCTCCGATGCTATTCGTCGCCTCCCTGCAGCACCGGGGCGTAGCGCAGCCTGGTAGCGCACTTGCTTGGGGTGCAAGTGGTCGCACGTTCAAATCGTGTCGCCCCGACAC